>CAZQHA010000239.1:0-7177 GCA_964592795.1 uncultured Planctomycetaceae bacterium
CGGATGAGCGAGCTCGCCGCGGCTCTCGCGAAGGAGCGCACGCGTCGGAAGTGGCTGCGCGCGCTCGCCGCGCTCGGCTTCGCTTGGGTCGGGTGCTCCTCGATCCTCGCGGCGCATTTCGCGTCGTGGGAGCGCGGAACGTCGACGTACGAGCCGCCCGAAGTCGCGCTCTACCTCGCTTCGAACGATGAGCCGATCTGGAGCGAAGTACGGGAGGCCGCGAATCCACACAGCACCGATGAGTCGACCTTGGTCGACGCGCGGTTCGACTTCGTCGATCACGAGCGGATGCTCTTCACGGTTCCCGCGTATGCCTACTTCGCCATCGCGGCGGCGGCGTGGCTCGCGGCCGCATTGTGCGTCACGTGCAAGCGCGCGCTCAGCGGGTCCTTCCGGCCGGCGATCCGGATCGTCGCGTGCGCGTTCCTCGCGCTCGGGCTCGGGCACACGGTCCTGGCGCTCGCGAGCGACACGGTGAACCTCGAGGGCTCGAAGCAAGAGCGGAACTATGCCGGGACCGCCGAGGAGTGTTTCGAGCGCGTGCGCCGTTGGCTGCTCGAGTCCGGCTATCAGGTCGAGACCGAGCTGAGAGGGAACGTCGTCACCGAATTCGATCCCGCGGCCGTCCCGCACATCCTGTTCACCGCCAACGAGACCGACGTGTTCGACCGCTGGCAGCTCTCGTGGCGCGGTCCGCGGCGCACGAGCCCGCACCTCTTCTTCGCGTGTCGGACCCTGGCGGGGAACCGCGTCCACCTGGCGATCGACTCGGGTCGACGCGTGGCCGGCTCCAAGCTCGCCGTCGAGTGGGATCGGCGGCTCGTCGGCTTGTTCCGGCGGCTCAACGACTGATGGCGCCGAGCCGCGCCGGGCTACCGCTGCAATCGCTCCGAGATGTCGACCAGCATGCTCGAGGTCACCCGCGATCGGTTGACGATCCCGACGAACTTGCCGTTCGCATCGACGGCGGCCACGAAGTCGGCGCCCAGCGACTCGAGCTTCTTGAGCGCCGTCAGCCGATCGGCCGTGTCCGGGATCGCGTCCTTGGCGAAGACGAGCCCCGGAAAGCGCTCGATCGTCGCGACGTCGCCATCGCTGAGCGCCCGCGCGAACTCGTCGAACGTGAAGGGCTTCGTGCCGCTCGAGAGCGCGTCGGACAGCCGGCGCGGCTCGGCGATGGCGTAGAGCGCGCCGTCCTGCTGGTTCAGGATGACGTACCTCAAGCTCGGAATGCGCTCGAGGTACTCCCGGATCACGTCACCGACGTAGCCGCCTTGCCCGACGACGAACGTCAGCCCTTCGACCTTCTTCTCGCGGTAACGATCGATGAGCGATTCGGCGCCTTTGGCCGGCGCCTCGATGCGCACGACGGGAAGCTCGAGCTCCTCGAGCTGCGGTGTGATGGGCGATTGCGCCGCCTTCTCGAACGCGAGCTCGACCTTCACGTCGCCGACTTCGAGGCTCTTCACCTTTCCACTGACGAGCAGGAAGACGACCACGGGCAGCACGGCGGCGGCGAGGTCGACGGGCTTGACCTCGAGTTTCTTCCACGAGCGCAGACCCATGAGGAACGCCACGATCGTGACGAGGATGGCGATCGATACGACCACCACACCCGACGTGGTCTCTAGGAACGGCACGGGATCCGCTACGAGGGCGCTCATGTCTCTCTCCTTGTGGCTTGCGAGCTTTCGGAAGGACCTTCCTCTGTTGAGGGCTGACTCCGCGCGGACCGCACGGCGCGGCGCGCGTCGCTACAACCGACTCAAGTACACGTTGCGCACCCACGCCGCCGTTCCGCCCTCGACGTTCGGTGCGGCGTAGCGCTGCAGACCGATGAATCCTTTCGCCGCACGCTTCTCGAACGGCGGATCGCCGGACACCTTCTTCGTGTCGACGTCGTAGAGCGCGATGCCGTTGAGCGCGACCGCGAGGCGCGATCCCTTGTAGAGCACCTCGAGCGAGTTCCACTCCCCGATGGGACGCGTCGCGTCCTTCAGCCCGGCGGGCACCGAGCCGTACAAGCTGCCCGTGTACTGCCAATCCTCGAGATCGGGCCAATTGCGATCGTCGATGATCTGGATCTCGCAGCCCGAGTACGCCGGGTTCGATCCGTCGCGTGCGCTGCGCAGGAAGAGCCCGCTGTTCGCGCCGCGCGCGAGCTTGAACTCGAGCTTCAGCTTGA
This sequence comes from uncultured Planctomycetaceae bacterium, assembly GCA_964592795.1. Lineage (GTDB taxonomy): Bacteria > Planctomycetota > UBA1135 > UBA1135 > JANLUN01. The sequence continues at coordinate 2,186 of CAZQHA010000239.1, forward strand.
AGTCCTGGAAGTCCTCCTTCGTGCGCAGATAGCCGCTGGGTTCCGCCGACGGGATCGCCAGCACACCCTTCTCGACCTTGTAGTCGTTCGGCGCGCTCGGCTTCGAGGAATCGACGTCCGTCCAATTGGAATCGAGCGCCTCCCACGCGGGACAGTCGCTCTCACCCAGGAGCGGCGTCCATCCGTTCGTGCTCTCGAAGATCGGCAGCGTGCGGATCTTGATGTTCTTGAACTGCACCTTGTTGGTCGGCGGATCGTCGCGGTCGCCGTGCACCTGGAGGCCGATCAAACCGTGCGGCGCGAATCCGGTCGAGCTCTCGGGGAGCTCGTAGTCCGTGATCTGCACGCCGTTCATCCAGACCTGGATGTGCATGCCGAAGCCGGTGCAGCGGACGCGGAAGTGATTCCACGCGTCCTTCTTGAGCTTCTCCTTCGCCGTCGTGTTGTGCTGCAGGAACTCGTCGGCGTAGATCGCGCCCACCTCTCCGTCGGCGCGGTAGTCGAGCGTCACCTGCGCGCCGCGCTGTTCCCGATCGGGAGGGACCATGCGCAGGAAGATCCCCGAGTCGAACGGGAAGTCGATCTTCGCCTCGAGCTCGAGCTCGAAGCTCGTGAACGGCTCCGCGGTGTAGATCAGGCCGCCCGCGCCGTTCTTGCCGACGCGACCGGTGAGCGCGCCGTCCTCGACGGTCCACGACGCGTCGCCGTCGTAGCGCCCGCCCTTCGTCACCCAGCCGTCGAGCGTCTTGCCGTCGAAGAGCGAGCGGAACGTCGTGTCCTCGACGGTGAGTCGCGCGCCTTCGAAGCTCTCGACGAGCGCCGACCCCGCGTCGCGGCCGAGCACGCACACCGCGGTCGCGAGGGCGTCGGCGGTCGCGGCGTTGCTCGCGATCACGCTGGCGCAGAGGCCGTTCGTCAGCGCGTGGCCCGTGCGCGGATCGACGATGTGCGAGTACCGCACGCCGCCGATCTCGACGAACTGCTCGGTATCACCCGAGCACGACAAGCCGGAGTGCGACAGCGTGATCGGCATGCGCGATGGACCGAGCTCTATCTTCCATCCCGCTTCGCCCGGCGGCGGCGCGCCCACCGCGATGTCGCCGCTGATCTCGCACAGCGCACGGTCGATTCCGAGCGATCTCAGGGCTTCGAGCGCCTCGTCGCAGGCGAGGCCCTGGCCGATCGCACCGAAGTCGAGCCGCATCCCGGGCTTCGCCAGCGCGACCGTCTGGTTCTCCGCGTCGAGCCGCACGCTCGCCGATCCGCACCTGAAGCGCGCGTTCGCGAGCTCGACCTCGTCCGGCAGCCGCCGCTGGCTGCGCGCGTCGCGCCACACGCCCACGAGCGGACCGCACGTCACGTCGAACGCGCCGCCGCTCCGCTCCGAGAGCGACATCGACAGCGCGAGCGCGCCGAACAGATCCGAGCTCACCGCGATCGGTCCGGTGCCGGCTCGTTCACAGAGCTGGCGGGCCTCGCTCGTTTCACGCCAATCACTGAGTACGTCCTCCAATCGGGCGATGCGATCGAACGCGGCCCGGGCGGCCTTCGCGGCCTGAGCCTCCGACGGCGCGTAGAGCACGATGCGCGCCTCGACACCCATTCGGATCTCCCTATACTCGTGCCGCTCCAGCGTCTGCGAGCCACGCGTGATCGGAACCAGGCAGAGAAGCGCGGAGAGGGGGAGTGCGTGCGCCGGCATCGGATGGGGCCTCGTCGTGTGGGTCGCGTGCCTCGGTTGCGAATCGGCGCCACGGACCGATGCGCGCGCGCCGGATGAGCCGGCGCCGGCGGTAGCGTCCGACGACGCGCCGTTCACGCAGACGATATCGGGGACCGCGCTCTCGATCGAGATGCTGCCGCTCCGCGATCGGGCGAGCGTCTGGATGTCGTCGACCGAGATCACGTGGGACGTCTACGACGCATTCGTGTTCGAGCTCGACAAGCCGTCGGCGGAGGCCAATGCGGGCACCGACGCGATCGCACGGCCCAGCAAGCCGTACATCCTGATGGACCGCGGCTTCGGTCACGCCGGATACCCGGCGATCTCGGTGAACCACACCGGAGCCGCCGCGTTCTGTGCTTGGCTGTCGGAGAAGACCGGCAGGTCCTATCGCTTGCCGACCGAGTCCGAGTGGGAGATCGCGTGCCGCGCCGGAGCGACCGACGGCGATGACGCCGCCACGCTCGGCGATCGTGCCTGGTTCAAGGACAACGCCGGGCGCAAGACGCACCCGGTCGCGACGAGGAAGCCCAACGCGTGGGGGTTCTTCGACATGAGCGGCAATGCGGCCGAGTGGTGCGTCAGCGATCGCGGCGAGCCGATCGTGCGCGGCGGCTCGTACCGCGACGGTGTCGAGGGGCTGCGCGTCGAGAAGCGCGTGCTCCCGCAGAAGGCGTGGAACGCCAGCGATCCGCAGATCCCGAAGAGCCAATGGTGGCTCGCGGACGGCGGCTTCATCGGCTTCCGAATCGTGTGCGAGGGTCCTTGATCGCGACGTTCGTCATGCTCGCTGCCCAGGGCGTCGACGGCGACGTGTACCGGCCGCACGTCGAGCCGGCGTCGGACGAAGCTCGCCAGGCGCTGTCGAGCTTCAAGATCCCCGAAGGATTCCAGGTCGAGCTCTTCGCCGCGGAGCCGCTCTTCGCGAACCCGGTGGCGTTCTGGCCGGACGTGCGCGGGAGGATCTACGTCGCGGAGTCGTTCCGCCTGCACCAAGGCGTCACCGACATCCGCGAGCACATGGACTGGCTCGACGACGACCTCGCGTGCAAGACCGTCGCGGACCGTGTCGCGATGTACCGGAAGCACCTCGGCGACCGATTCGTCGAGTACGCGCGCGCGCCCGAGCGCGTCAGCCTGGTCCGCGACACCGACGGCGACGGCGTCGCGGACTCCGCGACCGTGTTCGCCGACGGCTTCGACGCTCCCGAGGACGGCATCGGCGCGGGGCTCCTCGAGCACGGCGGCAACGTGTACTTCACGTGCATCCCGACGCTCTGGCTCCTGCGCGACGACGACGGCGACGGGCGCGCCGAGCAGAAGCGCGCCTTGAGCACGGGCTACGGCGTGCGCGTCGCGTTCCTCGGGCACGACATGCACGGCTTGCGCGTCGGTCCGGACGGGCGCTTGTACTTCTCGATCGGCGACCGCGGTTTCCACGTCGAGACGCCGGAGGGCGTCGTCTCGAATCCCGACACGGGCGCCGTGTTCCGCTGCAATCTCGACGGCAGCGGGCTCGAGCTGTTCGCGAGCGGCCTGCGCAATCCGCAGGAGCTCGTGTTCAACGAGTGGGGCGACCTCTTCACCGGCGACAACAACTCCGACAGCGGCGACCGCGCGCGCCTGGTTCACGTGATCGAAGGCGGCGACAGCGGTTGGCGACAGCCGTACCAGTGGATCCAGGAGCCCACGCTGCGCGGTCCCTGGAACGAGGACAAGCTCTGGGTGCCGCACTTCGAGGGACAGGCGGCGTACGTCGTGCCGCCGATCGCGAACCTCGCCGACGGTCCGTCGGGGCTCACGTTCAATCCGGGCACGGGACTGCCGGCGCGGTACGACCGTCACTTCTTCCTGTGCGACTTCCGCGGGACGCGCGACAGCGGCATCCACACGTTTCCCCTGGTGAGTCGCGGCGCCTCGTTCGAGCTCGGTCGCGTCGAGCGCTTCGTGTGGGGCTCGCTCGTCACCGATTGCGAGTTCGGCTTCGACGGCGCGCTCTACTTCAGCGACTGGGTCGAGGGTTGGAATCAGACCGGCAAGGGCCGCTTGTACCGCGTCTTCGAGCCCGCGTCGCGCGCGGCCGAGGTCGTGCGCGAAACGCGGAGCATGCTCGTCGACGGGATGGCGGGCCGCTCGGTCGACAGCCTGGTCGCGTGGCTCTCGCACCCCGACCAGCGCATGCGGCAGGCGGCGCAGTTCGCGCTCGTCGCGGAAGCGCGGCGTGCGCCGGACGGGTACACGCACTTGACGCGCGTCGCGAGCCACGGCGGCTCGACGCTCGCGCGGGTGCACGGCATCTGGGCCCTCGGCATGTACTTCCGCGGCGCCGGCACGCTGAATCCCTCGTTTCTCGCGCCGCTGCTCGAGGATGCGGATCCGGAGGTGCGAGCTCAGGCGGCGCGGATGGTCGGCGACCTGCTCGACGTGCGCGCGATCGCGCCTTTGGTCGGCAGGCTCGCGGATGACAGCCCGCGCGTGCGCATGTTCGCCGCGATCGCGCTCGGGAAGCTGGGCAAGCTCGGCGCGACCAGCGCGGTCGAGCCGCTGAAGACGCTGCTGCGCGACACCGGCGAGAAGGACCCGGTGCTCAGGCACGCCGCCATCCTGGGTCTCGTCGGCTGCGCCGACGAGAGCGGCCTCGCCGAGTGCAGCCGCGATCCGAACGACGACGTCCGCGTGGGCGCGGTCGTCGCGCTGCGCCGGCTCGGAAGCCGTGAGCTCGTGCGCTTCCTCGCGGACGCCACGCCGCGCGTCGCCGCCGAAGCCGCGCGCGCGATCTACGACGCGCCCGTCCCCGACGCGCTGCCCGCGCTCGCCGACGCCTTGCGCACCACGAAGTCGACCGACCGCGCGTTCGTGCGGCGCGCGGTGCACGCGTCGTTCCGTCTCGGCGGCGAGGCGCGCGCGAAGGAGCTCGCGCAGTTCGCGCTCGGCGGCGCGGCGGAGGTGTCGCTGCGCGCCGAAGCACTGCAGCGACTCGCACAGTGGGCGCAGCCGCCGAGCAAGGATCCGGTGGTGGGCTTCTGGTGGCCGCTCGAGCCGCGCCCGGTCGCGTTCATGCCCGATCTCGTGCGCTCGCTCGACCTGGGCGTCGTCGAGACGTCGGGCGAGCCGTTGATCCGCGCCTGGATCCGGCTCGTCGAGACGTACGGCGTCGCCGATCTCTCGCCGCAGCTCGCGAAGTGGGTGAGCGACGTCACGCGCGAGAGCGGCGTCCGGCGCGACGCGTTGCTCGCGCTCAAGCAGCTCGGCGCGCCCGAGCTCGCGCC
>CAZQHA010000240.1:0-7171 GCA_964592795.1 uncultured Planctomycetaceae bacterium
GATCCGGCCCGTGGCGTCGACCGCGACGTCACCGCCCGCGCCCGTCGGCATTTCAGGCGTCGAGATCTCGAGCGCGTGAAGCACGGTTCCGTCGGTCGCGAGCCGGAGCAGAAGAGGAAGACTCGCGGCCAGCGCTCCCGCGTGCACGGTGCCGAACGCGACGATCTCGCCGCTGGGCGAGATCGCGAGGTCCTGGACCGAGCCGATGCCACCGCTCGGGCTCGTGTAGACGCGCTGCCACGCGACGGCTCCCGCGGAGGTGTACGCGGTGATCGAGAGATCGTTCGAGCCCGCGACGCCTCCGCCGACGATCGCGCGGCCTTGAGCATCGACGACGAGCGGCGCGCCGAAGGATGCGTTCGCGGTCACCGGGTGCTCGATCGACCAATCGATCACGCCGCCGGCGTCCAGGTGCAGCAGGAAGCCGGCATGGACGCCGAACGTCGGCGCCGACGCATGTCCGGTGACGTACAAGCCTCCCGCGCCGTCGAGCGCGATCGCGTGCGGGGATTCCGCGGCGCCGAGAGCTGCGTCGAACGACCGCGTCCACCGCGGCGTGCCGGTCGAGGTCCAGGACGCGATGAACGCCTGACCGAACAGGTTCCCCGACGACGCTCGGGCGAGTCCCGCCGCGTACACGTTCCCGTTGGTGTCGACGCACGCGACGTACGCAGCGTCGTTGCCGGCCGTCGCGTGCATCACCGACCAATCCAAATGGATTTGGGCGCGGGCGGGAGCTGCGGCGAGCGTCACGAGGACGAAACAGCGGAGCGCGTGGGGAATCTTCATTCCGACGTTAGCCAATGTCCCCAAACGGGTCACGCGCGCACGGACGAGTGTTCGTCCGGTCCGAGCTCGGAAGCTCGCGTCGAGGTACACGATCGCCGAGTCGCTGCCGAGCACGATGCCCGCCGTGTTGCGCACCACGCACTGCACGTGACTGGCCTCGTGCTCGACGCCCGGTGGCAGTCGCGGAACGACGAGACCGCCGATCCTGAGCGCTCGGTAGACTGCGCTCCGACTTGAGAATTCACCCTCCTGTCCTGCTCACCTGTTTTCTCGTGCTCCTGAGCGCGCGAACGGCCGCTGCGCAGGAACCCGCGCGCTCGCAGCGCGAGCCGATTCCGAAGGCTGAGCTCGACGTCGCGCGATGGGTCGAGGGCCGCGTCATGCTCCCGGCGGGCGTGCCCGCAGACGAGCGCATCGTCGTGATCGCGCGCGGACGCAAGTTCTCGAATGGTGACTACCATCGCGCGGAGATCGACCGCGAAGGTCGCTTCCGCGTCGCGCTCGAGAAGCGAACGCGCACGGGTTGGCTCGCGATCGACGCACGCTATGCGTTCCTGGAAGAGAGCGTGAAGGCTCCCAAGGACGCATCGAGCTCCGTCGTGCTCGAGCCGAAGCTCGGCGCGCGCGTGGTGGGGAGGTGCCGCCTCGCGCCCGCGCTGGCAGCGCGTGCCGCGAGCCTGCGCGGCGTGCGCGTCATGCTCACCACGCGGGGCGGAACCGTCGAATCGTTCGAGCGAGTCGCGACGCTCGACCGGGATCTCGCGTTCGAAATGGGAGGGCTCCTCGCGGGCCGTGATCTCGAGCTCGCGCTTCCCGCCGATCTGGGATTCGACGCGTCGAGCCGCGTCCCGGCGCTCGCTCCGGGCGAAACGCGAACGATCGAGCTCGAAGTGCGACCCGGCGCGACGTTGCGCGGGATCGTGGTCAGCGAGGACGGCAAGCCTCTCCCGGGAGTCGTGATCCTCGCGCTTCGCGGCGGCGGCGATGCGTCGACGCCGAGCGACGATGCGCCGATCGTCTACAGGAAATCCGACTCCGACGGCGCGTTCGAGTTCGTCGGAATGCGCGCAGGCCGCTGGGAGCTCGAGGCGAGCGCGCCGAATCGGCTGCCGGCGAAGCTGCGCCTGGAGAGCGTCTCCGATGGCGAGACGCGCGCGGATCTGCGCATCGTCGTACCGAGCGGACGCGCGATCCGCGGCCGGGCGACGTGGCCCGACGGCAGTCCCGTCGTCGGTGCTCGGGTCCAGTGGCGCGCGCTCGAAGCGCAGGATCTGCAAGAGCTGTTCTCTTCCACGCGCGCCGCCATCGCGAATCCTCGCGAAGCGATCGTGACCGGCGACGACGGCTCCTTCTCGATCGACGCGCTCGAAGACGGCACGTACCGCGTGCAGGTGAGCGCTGCGCGGGGAAGTCCAGAGGTCGACGCGGCGCGCGAGCTCTCCGCGCCCTCGGAGCCCGCCGTCTGGCACGCGATCGCGGACGGCGTGACACCGGATTCGGGCGAGCTCGCGCTCGTGATGAAGCGGTCGGCCGCGCTGCGAGGTCGCGTGCTCGACGACGCCGGCAATCCCGTTACCCGCTTCAGCGTCCACACGTTTCACGCGCTGGACCCGACAGGACGGGAATTCGGACGGCCGGGGCCGGAGTCGAGCTTTTCCGATCCGGAGGGCCGTTTCGTGTTCGAGGAGCTCTGGGACGGTGAATGGGATGTGTGCGTGCGGAGCGAGCATGCGGCGCAGGCGATGCCTTTGCGCGTCGTTCTTCCAGCTCAGGAGATGCCCCTCGACGTCCGCTTGCTGCGTTTCGCCACGCTCTCCGGCGTCGTCGTCGATCCCGACGGTCGCGCGGTGCCGCAAGCGCGGCTCGAGGTCGAACTGGATCGAAGTTCGTCGTCGAGTTGTCCGTTCGATTCCGACACGAGCCACGAGGCGCGCGCCGACGGCGGCTTCGACGTCGTCGTGCCGGCGGGTTGGATCGACATCCGTGCATCGGGTCAGGGTTGGGCGGGGAGCCGGTCCGTGCGCGTCATCGCCGGGCCGGGCGAGCGCATCGGTGGACTCGAGATCGCGCTCTGTCGCGGTGGACGCATCGCGGGTCGAGTGCTCGACGCACACGGGCGCGACGCAGCGGACTGCGAGCTCCGGATCATGGGGGACCGGGGCGTGGTGATCGTGAAGTCCGATGCGAGCGGGCGTTTCGAATCGCCGGCGCTCGCGCCCGATGATTACACCGTGCTGGCGTATCGCCGGGAGCGCGGCGAGGCGAAGGGCATCGCGGAGAGTCGCGAAGTCGAAGTGCGCGACGGCGAGACGATCGAAGTCGTGTTCGGCGCGCCCAAGGTCGCGCGCATCCGCGTCCGCGGCGTCGTTCGCAGCGGCGGCGTTCCGGTTCCCGACATCGGCGTCGAAGCCTCGCGCTTGGCCGACAATCCGTCGTTCGAAGGAGTGCGTGCCCGCACGGAATCCGACGGACGCTTCGAGCTCTCGCTCGAGCGCGGCGGCTGGCACATATGGACGCTGAACACGCAATCCACCGACACCCTGCGCCGCGTCTTCGTCCCGAATCAGCCGACGTTCGATCTCGACTTCTCGATCTCCTCGGGCGGGGTGAGCGGCCGCGTGATCGGAACCGACGGCGCGCCGCTCGCCGGAGTGAGCGTACGTGTCGAGCCCGACCGCGACTCCGTCGATCGCACGCCGGCCCACACCACGGGGAGCATGACGACCGGCGCGGACGGCGCGTTCGCGTTCGACCACCTCGAACCGGCCACGTACCGGGTCCAGGCGGGACGCGCCAGCCGGTCGCGAGCCGCGGAGCACGGACAAGCGACGCGCGAAGGCATCGCGGTGCGCGAGAACGGCCGCGAGCACGTCGAGCTCCGCCTTTCGAAGTCGTGCGTCCTCACGGGCGCGATCCGCTACGAGGACGGCGACGCGGGCGCCGGCATCGAGGTGTTCGCTCGCGACGAGAACGGCGCGCTGATCGACTCGGATGCGCTCGTCGTCACCGACCCGGCGGGAGCGTTCCGCGTCGTCGGCTTGGGCGCGGGGAACGTGACGGTCTTCGCGCGCGGCGTCGGATACGCGTCGCGCGAGAGCGCGGCCGTGACGCTGGAGCCGGCGCGCCCGGCACGCGTGGAGATCGTCCTCGAGCGCGCGACGCGCTTGTACGTCGGCGTCAAGGACGCGAAGGGCAACGCCGTGTCGCGAGTCCAAGTGCGCGTCTACGACGAGCAAGGTCGCGACTGCACCGTCGACGTCGACGACGCGTCGCCGGACGACGAGCTCGACGGATTCCTCGAGGCGACGCTCCCCGCGGGGACGTACCGCGTCGTCGCGCGGCGCCATGACGGCTCGAGCGCGAGCGGAACCGTCGTGCTCACCGCGGGCCAGCCGGCGGCGAGCGTCTCGCTGACGCTGTCGCGTTAGCCCGGCGCGGCTACGCCGGCAGGTAGACCATTCCGCGCCGCTCGCCGCGCGTCTTGACCTTGCGGTCGTCGATCAGCTTGCGCATCGCCGGGCGCATGCTCTTCGTGTCCGTGCCGAGCGCCGCCGCGATCTGCTCGCCGCGTTGACCGGGATGCTTCTGGACGTGGTCGAGCAGATCGTCCTCCGCCACCACGCGGCGCGGACGCGGAGTGAGCACGCCTCCCGTGCCCTTCGGCGCGACGCCGCTCAATTGAAGACACGCGCTGAGCGTCGCGCGCGCGCCGTCGAGCTCGGTGCGCAGGGCCCGGTCCTGCGTCTCGGCGAGCGCCTTGTCGATCGAACGCACCGCCGCGACCACGTGGCGCACTGCAGGATCGCGCTTCATCTTCTTTCGCTCCGCGCGTGCTTTGATCTCGGCGATCTTCGATTCGAGATCTTGGATGAGCTCCTCCTCACTCCGCCGGATGCGCTTCTTCTGAGTGTCGGTCATGGTCGGCTCACTGCGTCGCTTCATTGGCCCCACATCGTAACTTGCCGATCGCGCGAGAAGAACGCCGCGCCTTGGAGAAGTTCGCGGAGCGCCGAAGACTCGGGGAGAACATAGGGCGGCGTCTCCGCGAATTGAACCAGTACGTGTTCCAAGCGCGGCACAGGCCGTTCCCAACGCGGCACGCGCCGGATCGTGCGGACGCCTAGTGCTTTTCGCGCTTCGTCTCGGCCGGCGGGTGCTCGTGTCCGTCGGCATCGGCGCCTTCGTCCCCGCCGACGTATCCGACGTTGCGGAGCATGTCCATCGTCGAGCTGCCGGCCCCGAGCACGCGCGCGGGCTTGCGCAGCGTCGCGGCGCGAACGTGCGCGAGCAATCGATTCTTCAGCTCCAGCGCGACCTCCGGTTGATCCTTGCTCCGGTCGCGGAGCTGCCCCGGGTCCGTCGTGAGATCGAAGAGCTGCACCTCTCCGTCGCCGGGATCCGATTCCCAAGCCGCGCCCCACGGCCGCCCTTTCGGCGCGTGGTGCAGGACCCACGGTCCGTCGCGGATCCCGTCGATCTGCAGACGCTCGCGCCGCCCTTTCCACCAGCCGTGCGTGGTCGCGAAGAACACGGGTTCGGATCGTGGCGGGAAGGGACGGATGAGATCGATCGGATCCTCCGCTTGCGCGAGCGTCGCGCCGCCGACGCGAGCCAGCGTCGGCGCGAGGTGTCGGTTCGAGACGATCGAACCGCTGCGCGCGCCGCGCTGCGGAATGCCCGCGCCGGCGAGGATCAGCGGGACGTGCACGAGCTCCTCGTAGACGCTCTGTCCGTGCGCGAGGAGTCCGTGCTCGAAGAACTCCTCGCCGTGATCGCTCGTGAACGCGATCAGCGTCTTCTCGTCCAGCCCGAGCGCCGCGATCTCGTCGAGGATGCGTCCGACGTAGTGGTCGCACGTCGCCACCGACGCGGTGTACGACCGATCGAGCCAGCGTTGGTGGTCCGGCGGAACCACGTTCTCGGTGCGCAGCTCGCCGTCGCTCGTGTGACCTTCGCCGGCCTCGAGCCGAGCGACGTACGAGTTGACGAGCTCCTCCGTGAATCCCTCCGGCTCCTCCCCTCCCACGAGCGCGCGCGCTTCGGGCCGCGCCACGTGCGGCATGTGCGGATCGACGAGGTGTAGATAAAGGAAGAAGCGATAGGGCGCGTGATCCTGCAACCAGCTCAGGATCCCCGGCAGCACGACGTCCGACTTGCGGAAGCTGTGCGCGGAAGCCTCCATGGTCTCGAACCCCTGGTCGAAGTGCGTGTTCGGACCGATCAGCGGGTTGCACGAGAACGCGCCGGTGACGTACCCGCGCGCGGCGAGGGCCTCGGCCAGCGTCTCGAGACTGCTCGCCAGATGGCAGGCGTGGTCGTCGACGACCCCGTGCGCGGCGGGTGAGATGCCCGTGAGGATCGACGCGGTCGACGGCCAGGTCCAACTCGAGGTCGCGTACGCGTTCTCGTAGAGGATCCCGCGCGACGCCAGCCGGTCGATCGCGGGCGTCGTCGGCAGCGGATGGCCGTGGCACGAGAGCCGGTCCGTGCGCAGCGTGTCCATCACGATCAGCACGATGTTCGGCGCCGTGACGCTCGCACGCTGTCGCTCGCGCGCCACCTTGCGCTCGAGGAAGAGCTTCCCAAACCCCGCCGAGATCACCGGCCACCTCTTGCGCGGGATCTCGGGCGTGACGAGCGTCGTCGACAAGCTGACGACATCCCCCGGTCGCAGCGGGATGCCGTTCGATCCGCCGATGTGTCGCCACGCGCGCTGCGGCTCGCCGTCCTCGCGCTTGATGCGGATCACGTCGTTGAACACGGGCTGGCCGTTGACGTCGATCCGGTACCCGACCGCGCACTCGGGGCTGAAGTCGTACTGGCGGAAGCGCAGTCCGGCGCTCGCGCGCAAGCTGACTTGTCCGTCCTCGGGACGCACGCGAAACGTGACGCGCGCCGGCGGCGGCATGATCAGCGCCGGCAAGTCGCCGCCGTCGACGAGGTAGTTCCGCGTCGGCGTGAGCACGTCGACGTACGGCTCGCGTTCGGGATGGCGCTCGTCGACCGTCCATGCGCCGTCTTCGTAGAGGAGCTCGCGCACGCTCTCGCGCACCACGCGCGTCGACTCGAGCGAGAGCGCGCGAGCCCAGACGCCTCCCGCGACGAGCACGAACGCGATCGATGCGAACACGAGCGCACCGCGCCCCGCGAAGAGCCGCGCGAGCGCACGGCCGCCGTAGACGGCGTGCGCGATCCACGTCAACACGACGGCTCCGGCGATCGCGGCCGCGCCGAGGCGCAACAGACCCGCGCGACCGCGCGGATCCGCGGCGTCGGGGACGTGCTCGGCGATGTCGAGCGGCCAACCGGAGAGCACGGCGAGGAAGAGCGCCCCGATCGCGGCCGCCGCGAGCGCGATCCGCAGCGCGCGCGGACGCCGGCC
>CAZQHA010000241.1:0-7151 GCA_964592795.1 uncultured Planctomycetaceae bacterium
GGGTCGCCCCGCCGCCCGAGCCGCGGGCTCCGGTCCCGTCGCAAGCGGCGCCGGCCGTCCCGGCACCGTCGGAGCCGGATCGCCTGCTCTCCGAGTCGATCCTCGCCATGCTCGCGGCACAGGGCTACTCCGCCGACGCGCTCGCCGAGCTCGACCAGGAGACGATCGCGCTCGCGATCAAGCACTACCACGAGACTCGCGACCGAGACTTCGACGGCGAAGCCGACGAAGCGCGCAATCAGATCGACATCCTGGAGCGACGCCTCGCGAAGCTGACGCAGCTCCACGCCGAGACCGAGGAGGAGCTGAAGCGCATCGCGGCGATGAAGGGCCTCGACTACGGCGTCGCGTCGATCTACCGCACGGTCCAGGGTCTGTCGGACTCGGCGACGCACAAGGAGATGAAGCGGATGCTCATGCGGGAGATCTTCGAGGCCAACTTCGAGCTCAAGATGCGCCGCAAGCCGGGCGACCTCCCGGCCGAGAAGCACTGAGCAATTCGACCGTCGGATTCCGGTCCCGGACGGCTAGACTCTTTGGCCCCCCAGATCTCGGCCCGCACCCCCCGCGAACGTATGTCTGCTACCAAGACCAGCGAAAAGACCACGGAATCGGATCCCCCCAAGAAGGACCACGGCGTCCTCTACCTCGGTGTCGACCTCGGCACGTCGCGCTCGTCGGTCTCGGCGAGCAACGGCCAGCGCGTGACGATCTCGTCGCACGTCGGCTACCCCAAGGACGTCGTCAGCCGCAAGCTCCTCAAGAAGGACGTCCTGTTCGGCGACGAGGCCGTCGAGCACCGCCTGTCGCTGAAGTTCTACCGGCCGTTGGCCGCGGGCGTGTTGAAGCCCACGTCGAACGACAAGAGCTCGGACGTCGAGGGCAACCTGAAGGCGGCCGCGGATCTCATCCGTCAGATCATCGCGCTCTCGCTGCCGCGCAAGGACGAGCTCATCTACGCCGTGATCGGCGTGCCGGCGCAGGCCGCGATCCACCACAAGGAAGCGATCGTCAAGGCGGCGCGCGAGTCGGTCGACTCGGTGATGCTGTGCTCCGAGCCGTTCGCCGTCGCGTACGGTCAGGACATGCTCGACGACGTCCTCGTGATCGACATCGGCGCCGGAACGACGGACCTGTGCCGGATGCACGGCACGATGCCCGAGGACGCGGACCAGATCACGAACACGTTCGCCGGCGACTACGTCGACAACCAGTTCGCGGCGCTGATCAAGAAGAAGCACCCGCAAGCGCAGTTCACGATCCAGATGATCCGCGGCATCAAGGAGAAGTTCTCCTCGGTGGCGCCCGACATGAGCCCGGCGATCGTCGAGCTGCCGGTCGACGGCAAGCCCACCCAGTTCGACCTCACGAACGAGCTGCGCCAGGCGTGCCTCTCGATCGTGCCTCCGATGGTCGAAGGCCTGCGCCAGCTGATCGCGAGCTTCGACCCCGAGTTCCAGCAACGCCTCAAGAACCGCGTGCTGCTCGCGGGCGGCGGCAGCCGCATCAAGGGACTCGACCTCGCGATCGAATCCGAGATGAAGCAGAAGCTCGGCAGCGGCCGCGTGATGCAGATCGAGGAACCGATGTACGGCGGCTCGAACGGCGCGCTCAAGGTCGCGCACGACATGCCGCCGGAGTATTGGGAGAAGTTGAAGTAGCTCGCGCGCCCTGCACGCTTCGCGGTGCAGGGCGCGCGAGTGTTTCCTCTCGTCGCCGACCGACCGGCGAGCCCCGAGTCGGTCAGTTCCCCGTCGCGGGCAGCGCCTCGCCCAGCGCGAGCAGCGCGTAGGACGTCGCGATCACCGGGCTGCTCTCCCACCAGCGCCCGTTGTTCTCGTTGATCCACGAGCCGTCCGCCTTGCGCTGCATCGCGACCAGGCGGCCCGCGAGCTCCTTGCGCCAGGGATGCTTCTTGCCCTGCGCGTCGACGATCTCTTCCTCACCGTAGAGGTCGAGCGCCTTGGCCATCGTGTGGAAGTAGTAGAAGAGCCCCTGGTACGCCGCGGTGGGATCGCTCGCGCCCTCGAAGCCCGGGTTCACGTCGAGCGTGTAGTTCTTCTTCACCCACTCCCACACGGCTTGCATGCGCGGGTCGTCCTTCGAGAGGCCCACGAAGATGTACGCCTTGAGCAGCGCGTACGTCATCGAGCCGTACGAGCGCGGGACCTTGACGCCGCCCTCGAGCTCGATGTAGCCCGCGTACGACATCCCCGGCAGATAGCCCGCGCCGCCGTCGTCGCCGCTCTTGATCGTGCTCCCGCCTTCGACGATCTGCACGTCGTTCGACTCGGAGCGGTTCTGGCAGCGCTCGAGGAACTTCAGCGCGCGCTTGAACGCGGCGTGGTTCTTCTCGAGCCCCGACGCGTCGAGCGCCTCGAGCGCCATCTGCAGGTTCGAGAGGTCGGGACGCTCGCTCGAGCCGTACCCGATGCCGCCGTAGAAGAGCTGCTCCTCCGAGTAGCCCTGGCTCTCGTCGGCCTGCAGCGACACGAGGAAATCGCGCGCCTTCGTGATCAGCGGCTTGTACTCCTCGCGGCCGGCGCGCGCGAGCGCCATGATCGACGCCGAAGTCACGTAGTTCGCGAGCTTGCCGTCGTGGATCGAGCCGTCCGGACGCTGCAGCGAGACGATCCACGCGAGCCCCTTGTCGATGCACGACTGGATCTCCTTCGGCCGCGGCTCGGGCACCGAGAGCAGCGCGCCGATCGCCATCGCGGTCGTGCCCGCGTCGGGCTTGCCGGGCGCGCCGAACTTGCCGTCCTGCGCGACGCCGACGAGGTACTTCGCTCCGCTCTCGAGCGCCGCGAGCGTCTTCGCGCGGTCGCTGGCCTCGAACGGCGGGAGCGCCTTCGCGCTCGCCGGCGGCGGAGCGGACTTCGGTGCGAGCTTCGAGACGGCGCGCGAGAGGTAGACCGTGTTCTTCGCGGTCGTGAGGAGGTCGGACCACGATCCGTCGGCCTTGCGCTCCTTCAAGATCGCGTCGACGCGCGCGCGCAGCTCCTCCTTCGATTCGGGCAGCCGCGGGTCGCCCCAGCCCGGACCGGGTTGGGGCAATCCGCCGACTTCTTGGCCGATGAACGCGAGAGCCTTCGCGATCGCGGGCTTCGTCGTCTCGTCGGCGTGGAGCGACAGCGCCGCGGCGGCGACGCGCGTCTGATCGGCGATGCGCTCCTTGGGAGCGTTCGCGTCGTGGATCGAGCCATCGGGCGACTGATGCGCCATCAAGTAGTCGAGCGCGCGCGATACGAACGGTCCGTCGAGGCGCACGTACCGGCGCGGGGAGTCGACCATCGCGCGCAGCACCCACGCGGTCGTCTCGACGCTCGAGCCGTAGCTGCCGTCCTGCGCTTCTTGTCGACCGCGCATCCAGCGCAGCGCGGTGTCGATGTCGGGCTTGAGGTCGATCTCGACCGTCTTGGCCAGCGCGGCGGGTTCTTGGATCGCGGCGGCCTGCGCCGGGTTCGGGATCGAGAGAGCGACGAATGCGACGGCGAGCGAGACGAGGGTGGTGCGCATGAGGGTCATACTAGCCGCGCCCGACGCGGTTTCTATCCTGGCACGGCCGCGTACGCGCCGAGCTTCGAGCGCCGCGCGGCGGCCGCATCAGCGCCGATCGAGCGCGGAGCGCCAATGGATTCTCCGGATTACCGCCCGAAAACATGACGTCCCGCCCCGCGTTCCGATTCCTCGAGTTCCAGCGTCTCGCGCCGCACGAGATGCTGTCGCGCGCTCGCGCGATGCGCGTCGAGCTCGCCCGCCGGCGCAGCGTGCGCGAGTTCAGCCCCGAGCCCGTGCCGCTCGAGCTGATCGACGAGTGCATCGCCGCCGCGGGGTCCGCGCCGTCGGGCGCGAATCGACAGCCGTGGACGTTCGTCGTCGTCACCGATCCGGCGACGAAGCGCGCGATCCGCGAAGCGGCCGAGGCCGAGGAGCGCGTCAACTACGACGAGCGGATGGGCGACGAATGGCTCGCGGCGCTCGAGCCCTTGGGAACGGACGCCGAGAAGCCCTTCCTCGAGATCGCGCCGGTGCTCATCGTCGTCTTCCGGCACGCGTTCGGCATCGCGGAGAACGCGCGCGGCGACGACGCGCAGCACGTGAAGCACTACTACACGCAGGAGTCCGTCGGCATCGCGACGGGCTTCCTGCTCGTCGCGCTCCATCACGCCGGGCTCGCCGCGTTGACGCACACGCCCAGCCCGATGGGGTTCTTGCAGAAGATCCTGGGCCGGCCGGAGAACGAGAAGGCGTTCGTCCTCATCCCAGTCGGGTATCCGGCGCCGGATTGTCAGGTGCCCGACATCTCGCGGCGGTCCCTCGCCGATATTCGCATCGTGCGATGAGCCACACCCACTCCCACGTCCACGGCGACCCCTGCGATCACGCGGCGGCGCACGCGCCGCGCGCGCAGGGCCAGCGCGCGATGATCGTCGTGTTGTGCCTCTCCGCGACGTACATGATCGCCGAGGCCGTCGGCGGCTTCTGGACGCACTCGCTCGCGCTGCTCGCGGACGCGGGGCACATGCTCTCCGACGTCGCGGCGCTCGCGCTGGGCGTCTTCGCGGGCTGGATCGCGCGGCGTCCGGCGTCGGCGGCGCGCACGTACGGCTACTACCGCGCCGAGATCCTGGCCGCGCTCGTCAACAGCGCGATGCTGATCGCGATCGCCGTCTTGATCGTGATCGAAGCCGTGGGGCGCGCGTTCCATCCCGAGCCCGTGCACGGATTGCCGATGCTGTTCATCGCCGCCGGCGGCCTCGCGGTGAACCTGGTGTCGCTGTGGATCCTGCGCTCGGGCAAGGAGCACAGCCTGAACGTCCACGGCGCGTGGCTCCACGTCTTCGCGGACGCGCTCGGCAGCCTGGGCGCCGTGCTCTCGGGCGCTTTGATCTGGCGCTTCGGCTGGTTCTGGGCGGATTCGCTGACGAGCATCGTGATCGCCGCGCTCGTCACGTGGTCGTCGTGGTCGCTCCTGCGCCGCGCGCTCAGCGTGCTGATGGAAGGCACGCCTCACGGGCTCAGCCTCGACGAGCTCTCGCGATCGATGCTGGCGCTGCCGAGCGTCGTCGAGGTGCACGACCTCCACGTGTGGTCGATCACGACCGGCATGGACGCGCTCTCCGCGCACGTCGTCGTCGAGAACGGCGCCGACGGCGACGCGGTCTTGCAGTCGATCGCCGCGACGCTCAAGGAGCGGTTCGGCATCGCGCACAGCACCGTGCAGATCGAACGCCTGCGGTGCGAAGCACCGGTTCACTGAGGGTGCACTCGCCGCGCACTAACGCGGCGCGAGCTTGACCGCCGTCCCGTACGCCAGGAATTCCGCCGCGCCGTCCTCGACCTCGCTGGTCGCGAAGCGCAAGCCGACGATCGCGTCCGCCCCGCGCGCGCGGGCGTCGGCGACCATGCGGTCGAGCGCCTGCTCGCGCGCCTCGGCGAGCAGCTTCGTGTGCTCCTCGATCTCGCCGCCGACAAAGTTCTTGAGCCAGGCCTGCACGTCGTCGCCGACGTGCGCGCAGCGCACCGTGTTGCCGCGCACGAGCCCGAGGGCCTCGACGATCGTCCGTCCGGGCACTTCGTCGGTCGTCACGAGGATCATCGCTTCACCTTCGTGTACGCATCGTACGGCAGCGTGCGCGCGCGGGCGTGGTAGGTGCGCCAGAAGAGCACGGCGAAGCCCGCCACGAACGCGGTGATGCACAGCTTGGGCACGAGCGGCACGTCCGACGACCACAGCACGTAGATCGCCCACGCCGCGAGGCCGAGGATCCCGGTCATCGCGAGCGCGACACCCAGTCCGAGGCTCGCCCGGTGGACGGGACTTCTCGCGATGCGCTCCCACTCGCCGTCCATCGGCTCGGGGCCGGCTGCCTCGCGCGCCAGGATCTGCAGCCGCCGCAGCGCGACGACTTCGCGCGCCAGCGCCGGTTCGCGACGGGTGCGCTCCTCGAACGCGCGCGAGGCTTCGGGCGAGAGCTCGCCGTCGGCGTACGCCATCGCCAGGAGCTCGTCGGCCGTCGGTGGTCTTTCGCTCGTGCTCATCCGTTGCCTCGCGGCGCCTTCACGGGGTCCTGGTCCAGCTGGATCTCGGCGACGAGCTCGCTCGAGAGGCCTTCGCGCAATCGCCTCCGCGCGTGGAAGAGCCGCGACATCACCGTGCCTTCGGGGATGCCGAGGTGCCGCGCGATGTCGCGGTAGGAGAGCTCCTTGAAGTGGCGCAGCGCGATGATCTCGCGATCGCGCGGCGACAGCGATCGGAACGCCTTCCAGAACTCGCTCGCGCGCTCGCTGACCTCGAGGCCCGTGTCGGGGCCGGGCTCGTCGTCGACGAGCTCCCAGTCGGCCTCGTCGTCCTCGCCTTCGCGCCGCGCCGAGACCGAGACCTCGCGCGCGCGCCCCCGATCGCGCAGGAAGCTGAAGCACGTGTTGCGCAGAATGCGGTGGAACCAGGGCAGGAAGGGCTCGCCTTCCTGGAACGTCTCGCGGGCTCGATAGACCTTGAAGAAGGCTTCCTGGGAGAGCTCCATGGCGTCCTCGCGCGATCCGACCAGCGAGCGGGCCACGTGGAACGACATCCCGCGCAAGCTCGTGACGAGCTCGTCGAAGGCGGCCGCATCGCCGCGTTTGACGGCGATCATCAAGCGCGTGGCCTCGCAGGGCATGGAAGCCGCGCCGTACTCGTTCGGCTCGGAGTTCTTCAGAGGTTTTTTTCCATCCGCGGTCGGCACGCGAGCGCGAGCGCGTGCCCGGCGGCGCGATCCGCGGCTCCGGCCGGGCCGAGGCGCTCGCGCGCGAGCGCGAGTCCCGCGCGGCACGCGCGTCGCCAGTCGGGGTCCTTGTAACAGCGCTCGAGCGCGCCCACGACGGCGCTCTGCGGCCCCTCGCCGTGGAAGCAGAACTCAGGGTACACCTCGCGCGCGGCGAGCAGATTGACCGACGAGAACCACGGCACGGAGAGCGCGTGTCGCGACAGCCACTCGGTGCGCGCGCTCCCGACGCGGTAGATCACGACCGCCGGCAGGCGGTGGTGGAGGAGGTCGATCAGCACGGTGCCCGACACCGAGAGCGCCGCTCGCGCGCGCGAGAGCTCGGCGTGCAAGTCGCCGGTCGCGACGCGCGCCCAACCGCGCGCGCCCGCGCGCTCGACC
>CAZQHA010000242.1:0-1137 GCA_964592795.1 uncultured Planctomycetaceae bacterium
GTGCCGCATCGCGGTGCAGTACATGACGCCGGTGATCCTGCTCTCCGACGGCTACATCGCGAACGGATCCGAGCCCTGGCGCCTCCCGGAGATCGACGATCTGCCGATTTTCCCGGTCACGTTCCGCACGGAGCCGAGGGACTTCCTGCCCTACGCGCGCGACGCGCGCAACGCGCGCCCGTGGGCGAAGCCCGGAACTCCAGGTCTCGAGCACCGCATCGGCGGCCTGGAGAAGGAGCACCTCACCGGCAACATCTCGTACGACCCCGAGAACCACGAGTTCATGGTCAAGATGCGCGCCGCGAAGGTCATGGGCGTGCGCGACTCGATCCCGACGCCGGAGGTGTTCGGCCCGGAGCAAGGCGAGCTGCTCGTGCTCGGGTGGGGCTCGACGGCGGGCACGATCCACGGCGCCGTCGACAAGTTGAACGAGCAAGGCGCGCGCGTCGCGCGCATGCACTTGAGGCACGTGTGGCCGCTGCCGCACGGGCTGGACGAGATCTTCGAGCGTTACTCGACGGTCCTCGTGCCCGAGATGAACCTCGGACAGATGGTGCGCGTGCTGCGCAGCGAGTACCCGGGCCACAACTTCGTGTCGTACCCGAAGGTGCAGGGACAGCCGTTCTACGTCCACGAGATCGTGAACAAGGTCCGCAACCTGATGGAGAAGCAGTGATGGCCGACGAGCTCAAGAACGACGCCAAGACCACATCGCCGAGCGGCGCCGCCGTGCTGACCAAGAAGGACATGAAGTCCGATCAGGAGGTCCGCTGGTGTCCGGGCTGCGGCGACTACTCCATCCTGAACTCCGTGCAGGGGCTGATGGCGGGCCTGGGCATCCCGAAGGAGCAGATGGTCTTCGTGAGCGGCATCGGCTGCTCGAGCCGGTTCCCGTACTACATGAACACGTACGGCTTCCACACGATCCACGGACGCGCGCCCGCGTTCGCGACGGGCATCAAGATCGCCAATCCCAAGCTCTCGGTGTGGCTCGTCACGGGCGACGGCGACGGCCTCTCGATCGGGGGCAACCACATGGCGCACATCCTGCGCCGCAACGTCGACGTCAAGATCTTGCTCTTCAACAACCAGATCTACGGGTTGACGAAGGGGCAGTACTCGCCCACGTCTCCGCAA
>CAZQHA010000242.1:1147-7103 GCA_964592795.1 uncultured Planctomycetaceae bacterium
GGCCTCAAGACGAAGACGTCGCCGATGGGCTCGGTCGACCGCGCGTTCAATCCGATCAGCTTCGCGCTCGGTTGCAACGCGACGTTCGTGGCGCGCACGATCGACACGCACCAGAAGCACATGCAGTCGGTGCTCGAGGCGGCGGCGATGCACAAAGGCTCGGCCTTCGTGGAGATCTTCCAGAACTGCCTGATCTTCAACGACGGCTGTTTCGACGACGTCGCGGCGAAGGACGTGCGCGACGAGCGCACGGTCGATCTGCGCAGCGGGAAGCCGCTCGTCTACGGCAAGGCGCTCGACAAGGGGGTCCGCATCGACGCGATGGAAACGAGCCTCGTCGGCGCAGCGGACGCGAGCACCTGGAGCCCGACGACGAAGTCGGCTGCGCCCGCGTTCGTCCTCTCGGAGATGGACCAGGACAAGACGAAGCCCACGCCGATCGGGATCTTCCGCTCCGTCGAGGCGCCGGTGTTCGACGAGGGCGTCAACCGGCAAGTGCAGAGCGCGATCGAGAAGCGCGGCAGCGGAAAGCTCCGCGACCTGATCTGGTCGGGCGACGCCTGGGAAGTGACCTAGCGCCGTCGCGCGAGCTTGCGCTCGCGTCCGGGCAGGTCGCTCACAGCGCTTCCGCTTCGCGGCGGGAGGATCAGTGCGAACCCGCTGTCGCCGAGTTCGTGTGGTCGAACATGCACTCGACGATCACTTGGTCGTAGTTGACCTCGAACTGACGGCGGTGCCCTCCGGGCGTGCGTACGTCGAGAAGGAAGGCTCGCCACGGCGTGTTCGAGAACACGAAGCGCCCGTCGAAGCCGCAGACGTAGTGACCGATGTTCGCCGCGGCTTCCTTGGCCGCGCGCCACGCCGGATCCTCGTCGTTCGACGTGCGCAACAGGATCGCCGTGACCTTCGCGCCGCGAATCGGATTCCGATTCGCGTCCAGCACGAAGCCGCGGATCACGCGCGCCTTGCCGATCTCGACGTCGACGCGTGCGCCCTTCCTGCCGAGCTTCTTGATCTGGACGATGTCCGGTTCGCGGTCCTCTCCCTCGACGCGCAAGTAGCCCGCGGCTTCGGACGGCAGATTCGTGAACCGGATCCGTCCCGTCACGTCGCACATCTCGCGCGCGGTCAAGCCGCTGATCATGAAGAACTTCGCCTCGGCGTTGCGCAGCGGGCGGCCGAGCGCATCGGTGACCCAGATGTCGAGGCCGACGCCGAGCTCGAGCCCGTACTCGACCGTCTCAGTGGGATCGGTGACGGGCGGGGGCGGCATCGGGATGATGTGCGGCGCGTGACGGGGGTGATCGATGATGACCTGCGTCGGCGGCTCGAACTCCGGCGCGAGCCTCGTCATCACGAACGTGCCGTCGCGGAGCGTCTTGGTGGGGTCGCCCTTGCGCGGCACGAACTCGGTCTCGTCGTCCGAGCCGTCGTCGGCCGGCTCCGCGGCGATGTCGCGCACTTCGGCGTCGGCGACGGCGAGGCCGTTCTCGTCGACCACTTGGCCGTACATCGTTCGCGATTCGCAGAGCCGCAGCTCGACGTCATCGAGCTCGGTCGCGCGCTCCAGCCGCGCGACGTACGTCTCGCGCGAGACGAGGTGCGCCCAATACGCTTCGACGCGGAACTGCCGCGGCAGGCCGAGCAGGGCGAACGAGCCGTTCCGATCCGCCATGCAGCGTGAATCGGGCGCTCGGCCGCGCCAGTTCTCCTCGGCCACGCCGAACCAGCCTTCGACCCGCGCGTACGGCACCGGGAAGCCGTCGGCGTCGACGACGCGACCCGAGACGGACGAGGCGGACGGGACGCGGATCACGGTCAGAGCTTCGGCGCTCGCGTTGGATTCCGCGGGCACCTCCGTCGAGTAAGCCAAGCTGATGCGCGTCATCCCGACGCGCAGCTCGAGCTCGATGCCCGGACTGCGGGGGACCTCGATCTCGCCGTTCCGATCGGTGCGGACTTCCGCGACCTTGTCGCCGTTCGAGTACACGTCGACGCGTGCATCCGGGACGAGCACGCCCTCGTCGGTCACGATTCGGACGCGCAGGAGCTGCGCTTCCTCGATCGGCGGCACGGGCTGCTGCACCGCGGCCTCGGGAACCACCTCCGACGGCGCGGCGGGTTCGAACGACTGCGCGGGGAAGCTCGCGAGCTCCGGAGTCGCGGCGGCGGCGGGCGCGTACCCGTTCCACAACCACACGCTGACCGCGCCGATCGCCGCCGCGATCGGCAGATAGATCGCCGGGCTCCAGCGGGACAGCCAGTTGGGGCGCGCCACCGGGTCGTTCGCGAGCCGCACGAGCACCGCGGCCCACATCCGACGCTTCGCTTCGTCCCGACCGTGCAGTCGGCCGCGGAGCTGGACGATCCCGCGCTTGATGCGCGTGCGAACCGTCTCGACGGGCACGTCGAGACGGCGCGCGATCGCCGCCGGCGACAGCTCGTGGTAGAAGCGCAACAGCACCGCGGTGCGGTACGGTTCGGCGAGCGAGAGGACGGTCGCCGCCAGCTCGGTCTTCGCGACGTCGATCGTCATCGAATCCGCGGTCTCGTCGCTCGAGTCCTCGATCGCGGCGATGCGCTCGCTCTGCTCGCGGCGACCTCGGGATCGGTGCGCGTCGATCGCGAGATTGCGGGCGACGCGGCGCAGCCACGGCCGGAGTGGACGGTTCGTCTCGGGCGGCCGCCGCATCGCGGTCAGGAACACCTGCTGGACGACGTCCTCCGCTTCGTGAGCGTCACGGAGGAGCCGGTACGCGAGGTCCCGCACGAAGCCCGCGTGGGAAATCAGAGCATCAGCGTCGGGGGGAGCCATCGACTGAGCACCTTTCCGTAACTCATTATGCCGCAGAACCAGGCGAGCCGGACACCCCGGTCTCCTCGACGATCCCGTCGTTCCACCGTCTTGGATTCTCTCTGCACGGACGGCGTCCACGGACCGGTTCAGGAATCTCGAGGCGGTCCCCGAAACGCACCTGTGCCGCTTCTGCCAGTAGCGAGACGCCAGGAGTCGGCCTCCGGGTTCCGATTTCGGTCCGGGTTCCGTGCGTTTGGGGGGGCCGAGCGGCCGCGCGCGGTCAATCCGGCTTCGGGATGTCCCCCAGGAGCCGCCAGCGCGTGATCGTGCTCGCGTCGAAGGCGAAGTCGCGCTGCTTGACGTCGACGCCGTACTTCGCGGTCTCGCGGATGTAGGGCTCCGGATCCGTTCCCGCCGGTGGGTCGTAGACGTCGCAGTCGTGCATCAGGACTTGGAATCCGTTCGAGCTGTCGAACCGACCCAGGATCACGCGGCCCGTCTTCGTCTCGATGACGAGGTTCGAACCATGCGGCGCGTCCTGGATGTTGCGTGACATGCGGAGTCCGCGATTCGGCGGATGCGGGGCGGGGATCCTAACATGGGGGGACCATGAAGCTCACTCCGTCTCCGTACTTGTGGTTCAACGGCGAGTTCGTGCCCTGGGAGGAGGCGCGCATCCATGTGCTCACGCACGCTCTGCACTACGGCTCCGCGGTCTTCGAGGGGTTGCGTGCGTACGCGACGCCGCGCGGCCCCGCCGTCCTCGGGCTCGATGCGCACGTCGAACGGCTCTTCCACTCGTGCAAGATCGTGGACTTGCCGTTGGAGCACACGCCCGCGGCGATCTCCGCCGCGATCTTGGAAACGGTGCACCGGAATCGACACACCGCGTGCTACATCCGACCGCTCGTTTTTCGCGGTTACGGCGCGCTCGGCGTTTCCCCCGACGAGTGTCCGATCGACATCGCGATCGCGACGTTCCCCTGGCTCAAGGCACAGGAAGCCGAGACGCTGGAAACGGGGATCGACGTGGGTGTGTCGAGCTGGCGGCGTATGGCGCCCGACACTCATCCGGCGCTGGCGAAGGTGGCGGGCAACTACATCAACTCGCAGCTCGTGGTCGTCGAAGCCAAGCGACACGGGTACGCCGAGGGACTCGTCCTCGACGTCGACGGGTTCGTGTCCGAAGGCAGCGGTCAGAACGTCTTCCTGGTGCACGACGGTTCGCTGCTGACTCCGCCGGTCGGCGATTCGATCTTGGCCGGCGTCACGCGCCGGTGCGTCCTCGAGCTCGCCGCCGACCTCGGAATCACCGTCGTCGAGCGGCGCGTCGCCCGAGAGCTCCTGTACACGGCCGACGAGATCTTCCTGACCGGAACCGTCGCCGAGATCACGCCGATCCGCAGCGTGGACGGCAAATCGGTGGGGACGGGCCGCCGAGGTCCGATCACGCAGAGCCTGCAGAAGCGATTCTTCGGCACGCTCCGCGGCGAGTTCGAGGACCGGCGCGGGTGGTTGACGCTCGTCCGATCGAGCGGGAGCAACTAGTTCGCCTCGAAACCGAGTGGACCTGTTCCGGCCGAGGAACGCCGCGCGGAGGTCCCGAGACATTCCAACTGCGGTTGTAGGACGTCCACGCCCGCGAGATAGATGGCGGCATACGGGTTGCTTTCGGCGCGCGCCAATCTCGACGCGCGATTCGCCCGTCCTCACCACAGGGAGGATTCCATGCTCCTGGCATCACTCGCATTCCCGCTCGTTCTCGCCGGTCCGTCCACGGAATCGAATCTCGACGCGAGCGAAATCGCGCGAATCGAGATGTGTCGCCGCCACTACGCGGCCGTCGAGCGCGAGCTCGAGTGTGCCGACATCCGCGGCTTGAGCGCACGACAGTGTGCGGAGCGCGCACGATTGATCTCGGTGTTGCGCGCTTACCGGGAACGCGGCCAATTCGGCGTCAACTACGAGGTCCAAGGGGGGCGCGTGCCGCAGTTCGTGGATCTGGACGGGCGGCGATGCGCCGTGGCGGAGTTGCTCTACGCGAGCGGACAAGGACCGAAGATCGACTTCGTGCGCCTCGTCAACAACCGCGCGTGGATCTGCGATCTGGCGGGAGATCCTGAGTTCACCGCTTGGCTCGACCGCAGCGGACTCTCTCTCGAGGAGGCGGCGCGCATCCAACTCCCCGGAACGCAGCTCCCGATCGATCCCCCGATCGGCGGCGGCGCGACGGGGAATCCGCCACCCGCTCCGGCGGCGCCGCTCCCGGCCCCTTCGACCGGAACGCGTCCGTCCCCGAGCACGCCGTCGCTGCCGGCACCCTCGCGAGGTTCGACCGGCGCGGTTCCGAGCACGCGTCCGACCACGACGGTTACCACCGGCGCGTCCGAGGAGCAGGACCTGAACCAGTGGTGGATGTGGTGGGAATACAACAAGCTGATGTACCTGCGGCCCAATCGCCTCGAGGCGTCGTTCGTCGCGACGGGAGTGGACGCGGAGACGCTGTTCCGCGAGCAACTCGCGAGCATGCGCAGCGCGCGCGTCCCGTGGCTGATCGAAATGCTCGAGAAAGGCGACGCGCGACTGCGCGGAACGACCGCGGTCACGCTCGGACGCATCGGCGGTGACGACGCGGTCGCGCCGCTCAAGCCATTCCTCAAGGACCCAAGCCTCGACGTTCGCCATCGCGCGATCCTCTCCCTCGGCGTCACGGGTTCGAAGGACGCGCAGTCGATGCTGCTCACGATCGCGCGCACCGGCAAAGCCACCGAGACGTGCAGCGAGAAGATCTCCAGTCGCGCGTCCTCGATCGCGATCGTTGCGCTCGGATTGGGTCGTCGCGCCGGCCTCGGCGCGGAAGTCGACGCCGAAATCGTCGAGGTCGTGAACACCGCGGGCGCCAGCGAGCGCGACGATGTCGCGATGGCGGCCATGATCTACCGCACGCTGGCGCCGGGCGCGCCGCTCTCGACGCTCGCGCTCGAGCTCGCCACGAGTCGCAGTGAATCGACGCGCGTGCGCTGCCGAGCCATCGAATCGCTGCGGAACGTCAGCGATCCGTCGGTGCTCTCCAAGCTGCAAGACCTCGCCTCGGGTCCGCGTCTTGAGCTGCGTCGATCGGCCGCGCTCGCGCTGGGTGGCGCGAAGACGACGCTGGCG
>CAZQHA010000243.1:0-7076 GCA_964592795.1 uncultured Planctomycetaceae bacterium
CCGCGCGCGAGCTCGGCGAGCTCTCCGATCCCCGTGCGCGCGTCGTCGACGCCGGTGACGGGCGCGCTCTCGGCCGCGACCACGATCGCGGCATCGATCCGATCGGTACCGCGCACGTCGACACGCAGTCGCTGCAAGCCGGTCGTCGTCGCTTCCGCCGACAACTTCGCCGCGATCAGGCCATGGACACCGTCGCCCACGGCATAGCTCGGCGGTTCGGCTCTCGGCAAGAAGTCGGCGAGCTCGGCGTCGAATCGCGGCGCCTCGCTCGTGCCCTCGGCTCCGCGAGCGAACAGCGGACCGATCCAGTCGCGGCCGCCGTTTGGTCGCACGAACAGGCAGCGGGCACCCACGCGCATCCCGCGCAGCCGCGCACCGTCCTCGATCCAAGTGGCTTCCGCGAGATGGCGTGCGGGGATGGGCGAGCCTTGTGCCGGCACTCCCTGACCCACGGTCAAGAGCCCCGCGACGAACAGGAAGCCGAGGTTCTTGCCGGGCACGGGCCCGGTGTAGCGCTGCGCGAAATCGTGCGCGAGGAGCGCGTTCGCATCGACGTCGCTCGCCGCGAGATAGACGAGGTCGATCGCGCGCGAGAAGTCCATCGTCCAGCCGACCAAGGCGAGGTCATCGCGCATGGCGGGCTCGAGCAGCGCGGCGTCGAGGGTCATCGCGAGCTCCGCACGCGGCTCGTACCCCACGCCGAGCACGCCGCGGAGCGTGCGCCCGTCGAGCTCGATCGCGAGCGGGAACACGCGCTCGCCCGCGACGTCGACCTCGCGCGGCAGTCCTCGCGGCGACTCCGAGCCGACGGCGATACGCGCTCCGGAA
This sequence comes from uncultured Planctomycetaceae bacterium, assembly GCA_964592795.1. Taxonomy (GTDB): domain Bacteria; phylum Planctomycetota; class UBA1135; order UBA1135; genus JANLUN01. The sequence continues at coordinate 829 of CAZQHA010000243.1, forward strand.
TCTCCATCGATCCCGATGCGAGGCGTCGCGTCGGGGACCGCAGCACAAGCGAACGCAACGAGCGAGACCGCGAACGTCGCGACCTTGGAGCTGGACACGCCACAACTCTAGAGACTTCCTCGGATTCGGCAAAAGCTCTGCGGGGAAGGGCCGTGGTCCTACTCGCCGACGTGCGCGGCGAGACGACGACGTCCACCCCGCGACGAGACGTTACGCTGTGGGTTGACGCGCGCGTCAGCCCCCGATGTCGATCGCCGTCGGTTCGAGACTCTCGACGTACGAGATCCTGTCGCCGCTGGGCAAGGGCGCGATGGGAGAGGTGTGGCGTGCGCGCGACACGCGTCTGGGCCGCGAGGTCGCGATCAAGGTGTTGCCCGAGCATTTCGCGGCGGACGAGGAGCGGCTGCGGCGCTTCGAGCGCGAGGCGCGCTCGATCGCGGCGCTCAATCATCCGAACGTAGCGCAGATCCACGGCGTCGACCAAGTCGACGACACGTGCTTCCTCGTGCTCGAGCTCGTTCCAGGCGAGACGCTCGAAGCGCGGATCGCGCGCGGCCCGCTGCCGATCGACGAGGCGCTCGAGATCTGTCGCCAGATCGCGGAGGGCCTCGAGGCCGCGCACGAAGCCGGTGTCATTCACCGCGACTTGAAGCCGGCGAACGTGCGCATCACGCCCGAGGGCAAGGTGAAGGTGCTCGACTTCGGTCTCGCGAAGCCCGCGAACGAATCGCACCCCGGCTCCGCGACGGACAGCGTGCTCTCGACCGAGGCCGGCCGTGTGCTCGGAACGCCGACGTACATGGCCCCGGAGCAGGCGCGCGGCAAGCCGATCGACAAGCGCGTCGACGTGTGGGCGTTCGGCTGCGTGCTCTACGAATGTCTCACCGCGCGGCGCGCGTTCGAAGGCGAGACGCTCTCCGACGTGTTCGCGGCCGTGCTGAAGTCGGAGGCCGATCTCTCCGCGCTGCCCGCGGATCTGCCGTGGAGCGTGCGCGAGCTGCTCACGCGCAGCTTGGAGAAAGATCCGCGACGGCGGCTGCGCGACATCGGCGAAGCGCGTCTCGCGCTCGAACGTGCGCGCACGGAAGCGCCGGTTCCCGTGACGAGGCCGGGCTCGCGGCCGGCGAAGCGCGAGCTCGTCGCATGGACGCTGGTCGCCGCGGCCCTGGTCGCCGCGGCCGTCACGTGGACGCGCGCCGCGGCGCCCAGCGAAGGAACCGAGCGACGCAGGTACCGCTTCACCCTTCCGCAGGCCGGCCAAGGCGCGAGCGCGGGCGTGATCTCGCCCGACGGCCGCTACCTCGTCAGCATCTCCTCCGACCAACTCTGGCTGCGTGCGCTCGACGAGGCCGAGGCGCACGAGCTCGCCGGCACGCTGGGCGCAAGCTCGGCGTTCTGGTCACCGGACAGCCGACGGATCGGTTTCTTCGCCGACGACGCGCTCAAGACGATCGACCTCGCCGGATCACCGCCCAAGGTTCTCGCGGCGCTGCCGGAGGGATCGCTGAGCGGCGCATGGTCGGCCGACGGCACGATCCTCGTCCGACACAGCACGCTCGAGGTCGAGTCCTGGCTCGTTCTCGCGCCGGGGAGCTCGAGCTTCACGAAGCTGCGCGAGGCCGAGCGCAAGCTCGGCGCGGATCCGGACGTCACGACGCCGAGCTTCCTGCCGGACGGACGTCACTTCTTGTTCACGCTGCCCGTCGAGGGCCAAGGTCAGCTGCAGGTTGGCTCGCTCGACTCCGACGAGACGCGCGTGCTCACGCCCGCGGGCACGATGGGCATCTACGCGTCGAGCCACGTCCTGTACGTGCGCGACGGCGTGCTCTACGCGCACGCGTTCGATCCGCAGGCGCTCGCGCTGACAGGTCCCGCGCGGCCGATCGTCGACGACGTCCACTTCTTCGCGTCGAACGGCAACACGGCGTTCTCGGTCTCGGGCGAGGGGACTCTGGTCTACCGCAGGCGCGGCGCATCCGCGCGGCTGCAGTGGGTCGACCGCGGCGGCCGCGAGCTGTCGACGGTGCTGGCGCCGGACCTCTACCGCACGCGGCCGGCCTTGTCGCCGGACGGCAAGCGACTCGCGATCGCGATCGGCGATCCGCGCAGCGGAACCTCGGACTTGTGGCTGATCGACCTCGAGCGCGGCGTTCCAACGCGGCTCACCTCCGAGCGGCGCGGCGAGAACAATCCGCTCTGGTCTCCGGACGGCAAGCGTCTCGCGTACAGTTGCGATCGCGACGGACCGCCCAACATCTACGCGTGGGAGCTCGCGGAATCGGAGGGGCGCGTGCTCGTGCCCTACGATCGCAAGATCCAGACGGCGACGAGCTTCACGCCGGACGGCGAGCGCCTGTTCTACAACCACTCGTTCGACAAGAACGACATCTGGGTCGCGGATCTGCGCGCCGGGACGCAGCAGCCGTTCCTCGATTCCAAGTTCTCCGAGAGCAACGCGGTCGTTTCGCCGGACGGACGCAACCTCGCGTTCGACTCGGACGAATCGGGGCGAACCGAGATCTACGTGACCGCGCTCGAACGAGGCCGAGAGCGAACCCGCGTCTCGCTCGACGGCGGGACTCGGCCGCGCTGGAGCGCCGACGGCACGGAGCTCTACTACGAGCTGCGCGGCACGGCGCTGATGCGCGTCGCGATCGGAAGCGATGCCGAGGGTGGTCTGAAGTTCGGCGTGCCCGAGATCTTGTTCCGGCTCGCACCGGACAGCTTGCGCGGTTGGGAGGTCGACCGCGACGGCCGGCGCTTCCTCTTGGTGCTGGTCGATCCGGCCGAAGCGGTGCGACCGGACGAGGTGGTCGTCGGCTGGCAGCAGCTCTTGTTGGAGCGCGAGCGCTGATACGTTCGCGAGACTCGTGAGCTCGCCTTCCAACCACTCTGCGCGCGAGCGGAAGCTCATCCTTGTCGCGGCGTTCTTGCGCGCCTTCGCGACCGGCATGGTCGGAGTGCTGATCGGAATCTACTTGGCGCGGCGTGGCTTCGATGCGGCGCAGATCGGGCTCGTCGTCGGCGGGGGGCTCGGCGGTGCCGCGCTCGCGGCATTGCTCGTGACCCTGTTCGGCGATCGGATCGGCCGGAAGCGCGCGCTGGTCGCCCTCAGCCTGATGGGCGCGGTCGGAGGCGCGTGTGTCGTGCTCGCGACCTCCTGGGCGCTCGTCGTCGGCGCGGCGTTCGTCGGAATGCTCAACGGCATGGGCCGCGATCGAGGCGCGGCGTTGATCATGGACCAGGCGATGCTGCCGGCGACGGCCCGCGGCGCCGCGCGGACCGTTGCATTCGCCTGGTACAACGCCGCGCAGGATGTCGGCCACGCGCTCGGAGGTCTCGCGGCCGGAGCGACGTCCTTGATCACCCGGTTCTCGGGACTGGACGAGCTCTCCGCGGCAGAACTCGCGATGTGGGCCTACTGCGTGATCGTGCTCGCCACGGCGATTCCGTATGCGCTGCTGTCACGCGCGGCGGAAGCACGGCCGCACGACAGTGCGAGGGTCTCGCCGGCGACGCGGCGCCTGCTATGGAAGATCTCCTCGCTGTTCGCGCTGGACAGCCTCGCCGGCGGCTTCCTCACGGCAGCCCTGTTGTCCTACTTCTTCTTCGAGCGGTTCGGCGCCTCGGAGGCCGCGGTCGGAGCGCTGTTCTTCGGCGCGCGCATCGCGAACGCGTGCTCGCACCTCGCCGCGGCCTGGCTAGCGCGCCGCATCGGGCTCGTGAACACGATGGTGTTCACGCACATTCCGTCGAGCCTGCTGCTCGTCACCGTGGCCTTCGCGCCGAGCTTTCCCGTCGCCGCGGTGCTGTTCCTCGTGCGCGAGGGGCTCGTCGAGATGGACGTCCCGACGCGGCAGTCGTACGTGATGGCGATGGTCCAGCCGAACGAGCGCACGCTGGCGTCGGGCGTCACGCACCTCGTGCGCCTCGGCGCGTGGGCGGTCGCGCCGGCGTTCGCCGGACTCTTGATGCGCGGGACATCGCTCGAGATTCCGCTGTACGTCGGCGCGGCGATGAAGATCGCGTACGACCTGCTCTTGTACGCAGGGTTTCGCAAGCTCCGGCCGAGCGACGAAGCGACGAAAATCCAGTAGGGCCGCCCGAGGCTCGGCGTCGGCGCCCGAGACTTCGAGCCGATCGGACGTGATTCAGCGACGCGACTGGTCGCGCTCGCCGGAGCGGTTACGCTGAGCGTTCACGCGCCCGTAGCTCAGCAGGATAGAGCAGCGGTTTCCTAAACCGCAGGTCGTTGGTTCGAATCCAATCGGGCGCGCCAATACAACGCGGCGTGTGTTCGCGAGTTGCGGCGATGCTCGCGCCGTGGTGCCGAGCGCAGACGAAATCCAGTGCCATCAATGTGCCGCGATCGTGGTCCTCGCACGACCGTGAACGGCCGCCTATGACCGCGAGAGGCCGATTCGCCGGAGCATCGAAGCTCCGCGCCATGCGGCAAGAGACCAACAAACTCGAGGGCGAGCCGACCACGCCTTGCGAGGCCAAGCTCGATTCGATGTGATGCGGCACTGGCACTGGCCGCAGCGGAGCGCTCAGGCCGAGAAGAGATTCGTTTAGGCACTTCCTGGAGACACACAACGTACCATGGGTAGAAGAGACCTCCAGCGACTCTTCCTCATCGACATCCCGCTTTGGGACAGGGCGCAGTGGCGTGCCGCTGCGTTCGACTGGGGGGCGTCATCGGAGTCAATCCCTGCAGTCGGTCTCGTGTTTCTCAACGGACCGGCCGGCGCGGAGATCTTCAAGCAATGGAGAGCCTTCCTGGGTCCGGAAGACGAACACGAACTAATCAGGCTCTCGATCATAGAAGGTGACATCCCGGGAAAGGAGCCCGGCTACACGATCCACATCGGCCCGAATTCGGATCGCTGGATCGAACACGCGCGCGAACAAGGCGTGGACATTGATAAGCAGACTGCGCAGGTACTCACCCTCGGACGCATCCTTCGGCTCAATCCGAATGGTGAATCGCCGAGTCTGCGGAAGTTTAAGGAGGCGTATCGGCGCAAGAAGGAGTTCCTGTTGGTACCCAGCGGCATGAGTTCGACCGGCCCCGTACTGCACCGCGAGCTCGCGATTCATAAGCGCGAACTGTTCTTGCGCCGCACCGAGGAAATTGACACCTCATCAAGGACGGACGTGGACATGGTCGTGTTTCCAAAGAAGTAAGACGTGTGGGGTACTTACCGACATGACCTCGATCGCGATCGGAAGAACGCGTGCCATCAAACGCAAGTCGGACACGGGCGCACGCGCCGTACTACTTTCAACGTGTTTCTTCGTCGTTGGCGGATGCTCGAAGCAGCGAGTGTCCAGTGAGGAGACGGACTCACGATTGCCAGCTCTCGGAGTCGCATCCGTCGTCGTCACCGATGACGAGACAGGAAGCGTCGTATTGATTGAGTCGTTGTGAGCCTGCACCCGAGCCTTGATCCAGCGTGAACGTCGGTTCCTGGGTAGAACACCCCCAGGAGCCCCCATGCGCAAGAGTCGCTTCACCGAAGAACAGATCATCGCCGTGCTGAAGGAATCGAAGGCAGGCGCGGCGACGAAGGAACTGTGCCGCAGGCACGGGATCAGCGAGCAGACGCTGTACCGCTGGAAATCGAAGTACGGCGGGATGGAGGTCAGCGAGGCCAAGCGCCTTCGCGAGCTCGAGGACGAGAACCGCCGCCTGAAGCAGATGGTCGCGGACCAAGCTCTGGACATCCAAGCGCTGAAGGAAGTGCTCAACAAAAAGTGGTGAGCCCCGGAGAGCGTCGACAGATCACCGCGTTTCTCCGGGCGACCTTTGAGATGAGCGAGCGTCGGGCATGCCGAGTGATCGAACAGCCTCGGGCGACGCAGCGCTACGTCCTTCGACGACAAGAGATCCCGCTGCTGCGCGAACGGCTCATCGCCCTCGCGCACCAGCGGCCGTGATTCGGATATCCCCGGCTGCACATCCTGCTGCGTCGCGAAGGCTTCGCCGTGAACAAGAAACGCGTGTACCGGATCTACCGTCACGCGGGCCTGGCGCTGCGGGCACAACGCCGTAGACGTGGCGCTCCGCGTGAACGTCGGCCGATGACGCCGTCGGTGGGTGCGAACCAGAGCTGGTCGCTGGACTTCGTGGCGGATCGACTCGGCGACGCGCGCCAATTCCGAGCGCTGACCGTCGTCGATGACTTCGTGAAGCGCTGCCCGGTGCTCGAGGTCGACACGTCGATCTCGGGCGAACGCGTGACGCG
>CAZQHA010000244.1:0-7072 GCA_964592795.1 uncultured Planctomycetaceae bacterium
GTCGGCCGCGCTTCCGGCGATGCCCGCCATCATTTCGGCATGGAAGCTCGAGCGGTGCGCTCTCGTCGCAGAGGAGCCCAATTCGTTCTGTTACGAGCGCTATCCGAGCGAGTTCGACATCGCGGTGGAAGGCATTGGAGTGCCACAGCCGGCGAGCGCGTGGCACGTCGGGCTGCTGGGCACGGGAGCGGTGCCATTCCTGATCGCGGCGCTCGAGGACCGTAACTCGATCGTTCGCGTGAGAGCGGCGCACGCGCTCGAAGGAATGGGCGCGGCTGCCGCGCCGTCACTCGACGTGCTTGGCCAACGACTGGGCGATTCGCAGCCCGAAGTGCGCGATGCGGCAGGGTGTGCCGTGCTCGAGATCGCTCCGGAGGGTTCGGAGCTTGCGCGACGCGCGCTGGCGATCGTCGAGCAGCTACGAGTGAAGTGATGCGTGGTACCGGCGGCGGGGCCGTGACATCGAAATCGCGGTGAGACTGTCCCAGGCTGAGTCGCGCCGACATTAAGCGGAAGCCCCAGTCGACCGCGACGACCGCCGCATCACTGGTCGTTCGCGTTCGCCCCACGGCTGGCAACCCGCGCTTGCCCTCCGATCGATCAGCGTCGCGCCGACGTCCACCGGGCGTCATGGCGTTGTCGCATTCGCCCTTACCCCGCCGACGTCGGGCGCGAACGCTGAGGAAAAGGTTCTCTTCCCACCTTTCATTCAGGAGTTCTTCATGCAACGTTTCACATTGTGCGCCGTCGGCGCATGTCTGCTCGTTTCCACCGCGTTCGCTCAACAGGATCTCCGATCGAGGCTCCGCCAGAAGAGCCAAGTGAAGTACGCCGGGATCTATCACTACGGTCTTGGCAAGTGGACGCGTCCCGGCGCGCTCGAGAAGCAAGGATCGGAGCTCGGCCCGGTCTTCAGCACGATCTACAACAACACTTGCTCGTCGCCCTACTTCGGCGCTTGGTATCCGGGCGAGTATTGGACGGACGAAGGTCGAATCCCGAGCCCGACGTCTCCGGACAAGATCTTCAGTGAGACGCAGCTCTCAACGGGCGCAGGCTTCGTCGGGTCCGTCAACGAATGCCCGGAAGGTCCCAGCTCCGCTCCGGGGTCCGCGGACGGCTCGGCCATCGGCTACACGATCAACGGCTTCCAGATCGGTTATTGCACCATGTCGGTCGGACCGACGACGAGCATCAACATGGAGATCCGGGAGTCGACGATCCTCGACGCGGTCCGTTGCGCCGAGAAGCGCGCCACGGCACCCGCGCCCGTGGCGTCCTTCTCGCTGGTGAGCTTCCCCGGCAACGCGGGTGGCCCGTTCGGTTGTTGGGCGGTGTCGATCGACCTCTCGGCGGTCAGCTTCTCGTTCTCGATGCGCGCGGACGGGACCGGCGATTACACGACGCCGCCTCGCAGTGCGGACCTCGCGCACCTTTTCAGCTGGACGTTCACGTTCCCGACGAATCCGATTCCCACCTCGACGGCGGCGTCGGGCTTTCTCCTGCAGGGCAATCCGGCGAACTCGACCGGCGGCGGAGGGCAGAACTCGAACGGATGGAAAGTGGCGGTCCCGACCGGCGCGGCGTGCGCCGGGTATGACGGAACCGTGTGGGACAAGCACGGCTGCTACCCGGACCCGTCCATGTTCGACGGCGGCAACAACGGCTCGCGTGGAACGTTCGGATTCATCGCGGCTCCGTTCGGCATCGGCGGCAACGAGAACGGAACGGGCATGTCGACGCAAGACTGCGTCCGCATCGACAACCCCACGCTGAACCCCCTGGGTGCGGCGAACGGCTCGTACTGGTTCGGTGGCCCGGCCTCGCCGGCGACGAACCCGTTCTCGAGCTTCCACCTCGAGCTCTACACGCTCGACAACACCGTGTTCGTGTCGGCCCCCGGCACGGGCTTCTGCTACGGTGACGGCTGCGCCTTCACCTGCCCCTGCACGGTCGGAACGATTCCCGATCCGCAAGGTCACCACGAGTCGGGCTGCTCGAACGCTCCGTCGTTCGGCACCAACATCGGCTCGATCCTGACGACCAGCGGCTCGTCGAACCCGTTCGTGGGTGAGACGGTCAAGCTGACCTGCCAGGTCGACTTCGTGTCTCCGTTCCAGACCCCGCTGGCGCTGTGCGTCAAGGGCAATGCTCGCCTCGAGAACGGTGCGTTCCCGGCGAACAACGACGGCGCGCGCTGCGTCGACGGCGGCCTCGTCCGCTTCGGCTCGCACTTCGTCGGTGCGAACGGCAACCCGGCCGGCTTCTGGGAATACCCGACGACGGTCGGATCGGAGACGATCCCCGTTTCGATCCGTTCGGGATCGAGCAACGGCCAGTGCACGTGGTTCCAAGTCTTCCACCGCAACACGCCGAACTCGTTCTGCTTCAGCGACTCGCTCGCCGGAACGAACTGGTCGAACGGCATGATCATCCACTGGGGCGCGCCGTGATCGATTAGTGCGTTCGCGTCATCGACGGCGGGGGGCTCGCGCGAACGAGGCCCCCGCCTGACTCGGCGGTGATGGGAGAGCTTCGATGCAACGCCGATCGAGCCGGCGGACCTATTGGGACGCTGTGCGGTGATTCCTCCCGTCTCGGTTCGATCCGGAGCCCCCGATGAAACGATTCTCCATCCTCCTGTTCGGCGTTCTCTGGCTCGGCTCGTCTGCGGTCGGCCAGCAAGACATGCGCTCTCGATTGCGCTCGAAAGGTCCGGTGAAGAACGCCGGCATCTTCCACTACGGCACGGGGAAGTGGACGCGTCCGGGCTCGATGGCGAGTCAGGCTCAGCTCGGTCCGCCGTGGCGCACCATCTACAACAACTCGTGCTCGACGGCGTACGTCGGCACGTTCCTCTCCGACGAGTACGTCACCGACGAAGGACGCCTGCCGAGCCGGACGTCGCCCGACAAGATCTTCGACGAGGCGCAAGCGTCGTCCGGATTGGGAACGGCCGGCGACTGCCCGCGCGGGCCGAGCTCGGCGCCCGGCTCGGCCGCCGGCTCCGCGAGCGCCTACACGATCGGCGCCTTCAACATCGAGTACTGCAGCAACTCGATCGGCGCCACCACGACGATCGTCCTCGAGTTCCGCGAATCGGCGAACGCGACGCCGCTGGGCTGCGCGGAGTCGCGTGCGACCGCGCCCGCTCCCGTGGCCTCGTTCGCGTTGACGAACTTCCCGGGCGGCGCGGGCGGTCCGTTCGGCTGCTGGAACGTGTTCATCGATCTGACCGCCGCCCAAGCGTCGTTCTCGATGCGCGCCGACGCGACCGGCGATTACACGATTCCGCCGGGGAGCTCGGATCTCGAGCACTTGTTCAGCTGGACGTTCCGCTTCCCGAACGCGCTGCCGCCGACGGCTTCCGGCGCGTCCGGTTGGGCGATCGCCGGCAACCCGGCGAACCGCACCGGTGGACCGAACTTGCCGCTCGGCGCGCCGAACAGCAACGGTTGGAAGGTCGGCCTCACGACCGGCGGAAGCGGATCCGCGCGCGCCGGATACGACGGCACCGTGTGGGACAAGCACGGTGCGAACGCGCTGCCGAACATGTTCAACGGCGGGAGCAACGGTTCGCAGTTTCCTCCGGGATCCCTCACCCCTGAAGCCGGGACGGGGATGTCGACCAAGGACTGCTTTCGCGTGGACAAGGGTGCGACGACCAGCCAGAAGCACTACGGCGGCCCCGCGTCGCCCGCGACGAACCCGTTCTCGAGCTTCTACCTGCGGCTGTTCACGAAGGACGACACGAGCTTCGTGTCGCCGCCGGGCACGGGCTTCTGCTACGGCGACGGCTGCGCGTTCACGTGCCCGTGCAGCCTCGCGCCGATCCCGAATCCCCAGGGCGGTCACGAGTCGGGTTGCTCGAACGGCCCCTCGCTCGGATTCGGATCGACGCTGACGACGAGCGGCTCGGCGAACCCCTTCGCCACCGAAAGCGTCCGGCTCACGTGCCGCATCGATCACGTGGCCCCGTTCCAGTCGCCGCTCGCGATCGGCGTCAAGGGCGACGGCCGTCTCGTCAACGGCGTGTTCCCCGCGGCGAACGACGGCGTGCGCTGCGTCGACGGGCCGTTGATCCACTTCGGCGCGCACCTCGCCGGCACGAACGGCAACGCGCCCGGCACGTGGTCGTATCCCACGACCGTCGGGTCGGAGACGATTCCCGTGTCGCTCGCCACGGGAGCTACGAACAGCCGGACGTCGTGGTTCCAAGTCCTCCACCGCAATGCGCCGCGCTCGTTCTGCTTCTCGGACGAGCTCGTCGGGACGAACTGGTCGAACGGCATGATCGTCAAGTGGGGAGCTCCGTAGTTCTCGTCTCGCGCCCGATCGCGCTCGCGAGCTACCGTGGACGGCCGTCATGGCCGACCTCCGTGAGGCTCGCGAGCGGATGATCCGCCGGCACGTCGAGGCGCGCGGCATCGCGGATCCGCGCGTGCTCGCCGCGCTCCACGACGTTCCGCGCGAGGCGTTCGTGCCGCCGCACCTCGCGGATCGCTCGTACGACGACGCCGCGCTGCCGATCGCGGAAGGGCAGACGATCTCGCAGCCGTACATCGTCGCGTTGATGGCCGCGGCGATGCGCCTCGCGCCCGAGGACCGCGTCCTCGAGGTCGGCACGGGCTCGGGCTACGCCGCGGCCGTGCTCGGGCGCATCGTGCGCGAGGTCTACACGATCGAGCGGCACCGCGCGCTCGCGACGGAGGCGGACGGGACGCTGCGGCGACTTGGGTTCACGAACGTTCACGTCGTCCTCGGCGACGGCTCGCTCGGCTGGGCGGCGCACGCGCCCTACGACGCCATCTCGGTCGCGGCCGGCGGCCCGGGCGCGCCGCCGGCGCTGCTCGATCAACTCGCGCTCGGCGGACGGCTCGTGATGCCGATCGGCGCGGATCGGACGACGCAGGAGCTGGTCCGCATCACGCGCGAATCGGCGGATCTCCTGACGACCGAGCACCTGTGCGACGTGCGCTTCATCCCGCTGATCGGCGCACAAGGCTGGGACGGAGTCGGGGGCGCTTGACCGACCGCGCGATCGTCACTTCCGCACGTCGTACACCTCGAGCACGTGCCCGAGGCAGCGCGCTCGCAGCGATCGCCACATGCACGGCATGAAGCGCGGGAGCAGATCGTCGCGGTACGTCAGCGGGTAGTTGAGCCCGTCGTCGACGCGATCGGGCGAGAGGCGCAGGACGAGCTTCCCCTCGCGCGCGACGTCGGCCCGGAACTTCGCGTGCGGCGGCACGTGGTCGGCGTCCTGCGGCTCGACGATCACGTAGTCGGCCGGACCATGACGCGGGTAGCCGCCTTCGCCCGCGCGCATCGTGTCGATCTCGTAGATGCCTTGCGGCAGCTCGCGCCGGACTTGGTAGAGGAACCACGGCGTCACGATCGGCGGATAGCCCGGGGGCCGCTCGCGCATCGAGCGCGCGCTGCGCAGGAGCGGCACGTCGACCGTGCGGAAGATCGCGATGCGCGCTCCGCTTTCGCCGACGTTCGACTCGATCCACTGCGCCAGCTCCTGGCCGGTGTCGCGCTGGCTGCGCAGCCAGACGAGCTTGGTGCACGCGTACACCTGCGGCGCGAGCGCGAGCGTCACGACGACGGGCATCGCCCAGCGCGCGGACACGGCGCGGCTCGCGCGGACGACGGCGTAGCCGGCGAGCAGCGCGACGTACGGCAGGAGCGGCAGCACGAAGCGCGCGAACACGTGCTGGTAGATGCCGATCGCGGCCAGGTACGGGACGGCGTACGCGAGCACGACGAGGAGGTCCCGGCGCGTCTCGCGGTCGAGCGCGCGCGCGCGCGGCAGGGCGAGGACGAGCCCGACGAGCGCGAGCGCGCTCATCCACGGCTCGTATCCGGCGAGCGTCTCTCCGACGACGGAGAACCCGCGGCCGTTGAACCACGTGAGCTCGATCTCGTGGCCGGACAGGTTGAAGATGCGGCCGTCGCGCTCGACGCCCAGGCGCGCCGCGTCCTTGCCCTGGCTCTCGTGGAACATGAACGGGTAGAGCACCCGGACGGAGATCGCCAGGATCGCGCCCGTCGCCAGGATCCACGCCAGCGGTGTCCTCTTCGCGCGCTCGCTGCGCAGGAAGAGCGCGGCCGCGATCGGCACGAGCGCCGCGAGGCCGTTCTGCAGGCTGCCGATCGCGAGCGCGGCGCACAGGCCGGCGAAGAGATAGCTCGACGCGCCGCCGGCACGTCGCAGGCGCACCGCCGCGACGACGGTGAGCAGCGCGAAGCACGCTTGCTGCGTGTGAGGCTGCGCCTGCTGCGCGGTCCACAGCTCGAGGAATCCCGCGGCCGTGAACGCGGTGGCGATCCACGCGCCGAGCGGGTCCATGAAGCGGCGCGCGAGCAGCCACGTGCCCGGGATCGAGAGCAACGAGAGCCACACGGCGACCTGCCGCAAGCGCAGCGAGAGCGCCGACGCCGCGTCGAGGTGCTCGGCGAGCGGCGCGTCCGCGGCGCAGGGCGGCGGATCGTCGGTGAGGATCGCGGTCAGGCCGGCGTACAGCAGCGGGTAGTAGCCGTAGTTGAAGTCGCGCTCGGGATTGGGGACGCCGCTCTCGATCAGCTCGACCTGCGTGCACACGACGTCGCTGTCGTTGTCGCGCGTGTGCGGCAGGAGATAACCGATGCCGGTGAAGCGCAGCGCGAGCGCGAGCCCGACGAGCAGGAGGATGCTGGCGGAGCTCTTCGCGCGGGAACTCACCGATGGGCAGCGCCGCTCTCGCGCTCAGCGGACGGCGTCCTCGAGCGCCGTGGCTCGATCGGTCTTCTCGTCGCGGTACTTCACGATCAACGCGCACGCGGCGGAGAGCCCGCGGTCGGCGGCCCATGCGCTCGTCTCGATCGGGCGCGAGCCGGGGACGACGACCGCGCGCTCGGGGATCTCGAGCGGCGCGGCCGAGCTGCCGCGCAGCTCGCGCTCGTTCACGAGGTCGAAGACGCGCGTGCTGCCGGTCAGCACGACGCCCGCGGCGATCACCGCGCCGCGCCGCACGAGCACGCCTTCGTACAGCCCGCAGTTGCCGCCGACGAACGCGTCGTCCTCGAC
>CAZQHA010000245.1:0-7051 GCA_964592795.1 uncultured Planctomycetaceae bacterium
GGTGGCCGCCGAGGCCGGGGACGATGTACACGAGCGGGCTGGGCTCCCGCTGCAGCCAGTACGAGTACGGCGGAACGCGCCCGACCTCGTTCGCGCCGGGCCGGCCCAACGTGCGTCGCAGCGGGAACTCGGGATCCTCGAACGTCAGGAAGATCGAGTCGAGCGTCTGCGTGGCCGCGCTCTCGTCGCGGCGCCACGAGAAGTTCCGCAGGCCGACCTCGCGGTCGAGCGTGTACAGCGTCCGCGCCGGCTCGTAGGGATCGAAGTACGCTTCGACGAGGCGCAGATCGGCTTCGACTTCGTCGCTGACGCGATTCAGCCGGCGCACGTACGCCCACGGGAAGAAGTAGTTGAGCGGATCGGCGAGCTCGTCGGGGATCTTGCCCACCGCGTCGCGGATCGTGCTCGGTCCGTACAACGGCAGGAAGAAATACCTGCTTCCGCGCCATCCCCAGCTCGCGAACGTCTGTCCGAAGTCCTCGTCGTGAGGATCGAGGCCCATGCGTTTCGCCGGATCGAAGAGCCCCGCGAGCCCCAGCGTCGTGTTCACGAGGAAGCGCGTCGTCTCCTCGCCGGCCGCGGACCACTCGCCTTGGAAGAGGTTGCTCAGGAGGCGCCGCGGATAGAGGAGGTTCTCTCCGGCGTTGTGGAGGTGCTCCCGGACGTCACCCGGGACGAAGTTCCGGTACACCGCCGACACGGGACGGACGACGAATCGATAGGCGCCGTAGTCGATCGCCGCGAGCACGCGGTTGAGCGGCTCCATCGGGTCGTCGACGTGCGGGAACTCGACCTCCTCGCGCTGGAAGTGGTCGGCTCCCGGACCGTCGTAGCGCGACCAGTCGCGGCGCTCGAGCTCCGTGCTGCTGCACGCGGCGAGGATCCAAAGGACGCACGCTCGCAGGGTGTAGGCTGCCGGCCTCGATGAGCTCCCGATCACGCTCGCGGCTCCGCTATCCGCTCGTCCTCTTGATCCTGATCACGATCGTCGGCGTCGTGCTCGGCATCGATCCGAATCACCGCGACGATTGGGCGCTCGAGAACGCGCTCGCGGTCGCGATCGTGGTCGTGCTCGTCGCGTCCTTCCGCCGCTTCCCGCTCTCGAAGGTCTCCTACACGCTGCTCTTCGTGTACCTCGTGCTGCACGAGGTCGGCGCGCACTACACGTACACGGAGACGCCGTACGACGATTGGTTCCGGGCGATCTTCGGTCGCGGGCTGAACGAGCTGATGGGATGGGAGCGCAACCACTACGACCGCTTCGTCCACTTCATGTACGGGCTCTTGATCGCTTACCCGATGCGCGAAGTGTTCGTCCGCATCGCGGGCGTGCGCGGGTTCTGGGGCTACTGGCTCCCGCTCGAGATGGTGATGTCGACGTCGATGCTCTACGAGCTGATCGAGTGGGGCGCGGCGCTCGTGGTGGGAAGCGACCTCGGCAACGCTTATCTCGGCACGCAAGGCGACGAATGGGACGCGCAGAAGGACATGCTCCTTGCGACCCTCGGCGCGGCCGTCGCGCTCGCGATCGCGGCCACGATCCATCGATCGCTCGACCGCGATTTTCAATCCGAATGGGCGGAGAGCTTGCGCGTGCGGAAGAAGGCTCCGCTCGGCGAAGAAGAGGTCGCGCGATTGCAGGCTCAGCAGAAACGCTGAGCGCGCTCGCGCGTTCGCGGATCAGGCCGCGCGCGAGTATCGATCGCTCGACGCGTCCTGCGCGCCGTGCTTGCAGCTCGCGCCGGCGGTCTCGCAGCACTTGTACTTGTCGGGGAAGAAGAACAGCACGAGCAACCCGATCAGCGAGAACAGGCCCAGGAATCCCAGCGCCGGATGGTAGCCCTTGCCCCGCGCGTACGACGCGCAGCCCATCACCCACAGGACGAGGCCCGCGATCGTCGCGAGAACGCTCAGGATGACGACGCCCGATCCGGCGTTCGAGGTGGCTTGTCCGACGATCAGCAGCACGAACCCGACGGCGAGGCGCGTGTTGGTCTGTCCCTTGGTTCCGGCGAGCATGTGTCCGTCCTTGGCGGGCCGAGGGGGTCGTGGGATCTCGCGCCCGTGTCGGCCCTCTTCGCGCCCCGTCCCGAGTGCTCTTGAGCCGCGCCTCGAAAAAGCGGCCAGCGCGCCAACGGTGCGGGCCGCGGCGGGATGATGGGGCCGTGAACGACGAACGCCCCGACGCCTGGATCGCCGAAGCGCAGAGCCTGAGACGGCTCGCCGCGCGGCTCGTCGCCGATTCGTCGACGGCGGACGACCTGGTGCAGGAGACGTGGGTCGCCGCGATGCGCGCGCCGCCGGAGGCGGACCGTCCGCTCGGCGCGTGGCTCGCGCACGTGCTGCGCAACTTCGCCAGGAAGCAGAAGCGCGGAGACGCGCGGCGCGGCGAGCGCGAGCAGCGCGCGCACGTCCCGCGCGAGGTCGCGACGCCGGATCGCATCGCCGAGCGGCTCGACAGCCAGCGCGTCCTCATCGAGGTGGTGAAGAACCTCGCGGAGCCGCTGCGCACGACCGTCGTGCTGCGCTACTTCGAGGACCTCTCGAGCGCACAGATCGCGCGCGTGCAAGGCGTGCCCGAGGGCACGGTGCGCTGGCGATTGAAGCGCGCGCTCGACGAGCTGCGCGTCGAGCTCGACGGGCGCTTCGGCGGCTCGCGCGGCGCGTGGTGCGCGCTCTTGATGCCGATCGCGATGAAGTACGCGCCGGTCGCGCCACCGCCGACGTCGGCGGCGGCGGGGTTGGTGACGACGGAAGGAGCCATTGCCGTGGGAACGATGACGAAGATCGGGATCGCGTTCGCCGTGGTCGCTCTCGGCGGGATCGCGTGGTGGAGCGTCGAGACGGAGAGCGCGCCTCCCTTGGCATCCTCGCTCCAGGAGGCGAGCGCGCCCGCGCCGAGCCACATCGACGCCGCCGAGGCGATGGAGCTCGCCGCCGCGGACGTCGCGGGCACGGCGGCGCGCCGCGCGGAATCCGCGCCGCGCGCCGAGACCGAGCCCAAGCCGGCTCCGGCGGTCACCGCCGCCCCGACGGAGTACGTCGACCAACTCGTCGAGGTCCGCTTCGTCGCGACGAACGGCGTGCCGTGGGAGGGCGTGCGCTTCTGGCGCGTGACCGAGGAAGAGAACGCGGTGACGAGCGGCGCGGACGGCCGCGCGCGGCTCGTCATGCGCCACGGCGATCCGCCGCCGTCGCTGCACATGGACTTCGTCGCGACGCGCGCCGGGTGCGCGAGCGCGTCGTTGGGCGCGACCGTGCACCGCGGTGAGACGACCCACCTCGGCGACATCGTGCTGGTCGGCTCGATCGAGCTGCGCGGCCGCGTCGTCGACGCGGAAGGCCGCGGCGTCGGGGACGCTCGCGTCGGTCTCTCCGGCGTCGACTTGCGCGAGGACGATCTCGGTTTCCTCCATCGGCGCGGATCGGAGGCGTTCGACCAGAGCACGACCGTCGCTTGTGACGCGCGCGGCGATTTCGCGATGAAGAGCGTCGCGCCGGGGAAATGGCGGCTGTGGGCCGCCGCGGAGGGCAAGCGCCACGGTTGGACGGAGCCGTTCGAGGTCGCGAGCGACACGCACTCGGGCTTCGAGATCGTGCTCGAGCCGCTGCGCCGGGCCGACCGGCTGATCGGCCAGGTCGTCGATCCGAAGGGCGAGGGAGTGCCGAACGCGAATCTCTTGATCCACTACCAGCAGGAGCACGAGTCGGGGACGATGAGCGACGTCGCGGACGAGCGCGGTCGATTCGAGTTCGTGATCTGGCGCGACACTTCGTACACGATCGTCGGTTGGGATCCCGAGAACCGCTTCGCCGAAGGCTCGATCGAGAACGCCACGGCGGGCGACGAGCTCGTGCTGCGTCTCGCCGAGCCCACGACGATGAACGTGCGCGTGCACGGCGCCGAGGATCAGCCTCTCGAGGGCGTCGAGATCACGGTCGCGCGCGAGAAACCCGACCACGGCGCGGAGGCCCACGTGAGCGCGCTCGGAGAGGGACGCTATCGGCTGGCGTTGCCGGCCTACGCGGCGAGCGTGAACATCAAGGCGACCGGCCACCGGCCGCGCGTCTTCGGACCGTTCGAGCCCGGCCGCACGCCGGCGACGCTCGACGCCGCGCTCGAGCCGCTGCCGATCGTTCGCGGCACCGTGGTCGCCGGCGGCCGCCCGCTCGCCGGCGCCAAGGTCGGCATCTTCGCCGCGGTGCGCGGGACGTTGAACATGAACGGCTTCGACTGCCTCACGGAGCTCAGCGCGCGGGAGACGGCCACCACGGACGACAAAGGCGAGTTCCGGATCGGCTGCGACCTCGACGGCGAGTTCTACGTGCGTGCCGACGCGGAGGGTTTCGCGTCCGGTGAGCTGGGACCGCTCACGCTCGCGAAGAGCGACCGACTGCTCGAGATCGAAGTGACGCGCGGCGGCGCGATCGAGGGCCGGGTCCTGCTCGCCGACGGATCGAGCGGCGAAGGAGCGATCGTCGGCATCAATCGCGGAGACGGACGCGCCCGCACGGGTCGCGCCGGAGCCGGCGGCGTGTATCGCTTCGAGGGTCTGACGCCGGGCCGATGGCAGGTGCTCCCGCGCTCCCAAGAAGTGCGGCCGGATCGCTCGTTCGTGATGAGCGACGATCAGGCGGAGGACACGGTGATCGAGTGGAGCTGTGAAGTCGTCGCCGGCAAGACGACGACGTTCGACGTCGTCGGCGACGCGAAGTAGCGCGCGGTCGAGTCCGTCACGGCGCCCAGACCACGGTCAATCCATTGGTTCGGTTCGTCGTCGCGGGCGGACAGAAGCCCGCGCTCACGTTGCGATACCAGCCTTGGTAGTAGCGCGTTCCGCCACCCGCGGGGATCAGTCCCTTCACGGACACCGCGGCGTCGCCGAGCTCGGGGTAGATCGATTGGCCGCCGGCGTTCGCCTTCGTGCCGAGCCGGACGATCGCTCCACCGGTGCACGAGAGCCCGTCGTCGAGGATCGTCGGCGGCACCTCCGCGTCCCCTTGGTAGAAGAGCGTGACGTTGCCCGTGACGAGCTGGGCGCGCAGCACGAACGTGTCGCCCGCGACGCTCGGGACACCGTAGCCGCCGAGATAACCACCGGCCGCGAAGAACGACGACGCGCAACCGTGTCGTTCCGTTCCGTCGTTCCCGCACGGACACGCCGCGAGCGATCCATCGCCGGCGCAGAACGGCGTGACGCGTTCCGGGCCGCGATCGCGGACGTAGACGTCCACGCTCGCGTCCACGTCGTCGTTGCAGAGCGAGAGCGAGTTGCTCGCGAACGCGACGTATCGGCCGTCGGAGGAGAGCACCGGATCGTTCGCGAAACCGTGCGCCGACACGCCGGCGTTGCTCAGGTTCACCTGCGTGGTCTGGCCCGTCGGCACGTCGTGGACGAACAAGTTCGGCTCGGGATTCGCGCTCCCCGGCACGAGCGCGGAGGGGCTGTCGAACGCGACGAAGCGGCCGTCGGCCGAGATCGCGAGCGTCGAAAGCAACGTGACGCCGGAGGCTTCGCCGCCCGAGTCGACGCTGGCGCGGAGGGTGTCGTTCGTCTGGCGATCGCGCACGAAGACGTCGTAGGTCCCGTTCGTGTCCCCGCCGACCAGGTTCGATGCGAAGGATCGGAACGCGACCCAGCGTCCGTCCCCGGAGATCTGCGCGCGGGCCGAGTTCGCGTTGCCGAAGACGGCGAGGGTGTTGTCGCTCGCGCTGGCCAGCGTGGTCTGATCCAGCTGCCGGTCGCGCACGTAGATCTGCGAACGCAACGGCGGCGGCTGGCTCCCGAGATTGCCGGCCGCGCTCGCGAATGCGACGTAGCGGCCATCGTGCGAGATCGAAGGGTGCTCGCAGTTGTCATTCGCCAGCGCACCGAGCGAGTTGCGGCTGTCGAGCGTCGTGAGACCGGTCTGGCGGTCGTGCACGAACACGTCGATGGCGCCGTTCGTGTCGCTCGGGAATAGATTGGACGCGTAGCTCTGGAACGCGACGAATCGTCCGTCGCCGGAGATCTGCGGATCGCTCGACCACTCGTTCGCTTCCTCGCCCAGCGAGCTGACGTTCGCTCGCGTCGTCAGTCCGGTCTGCAAGTCGCGGACGAAGACGTCGGGCACGCCGTTCGTGTCGCCCGGGACGAGGTTCGTCGCCACGCTCGTGAACACGATGAAGCGGCCGTCGGCCGAGAGATCCGGCGCCGACGAGGCCCCGTTCGCTTCCGCGCCGCCCGAATCCAAGCTGACGCGCGTCGTCGTGCCGAGCACGCGATCGCGCACGAAGACGTCCGCGACGCCGTTCGTGTCACCGGGGACGATGTTGCCGAACGCGTTCTGGAACGCGACGTAGCGCGCGTCCGCGGACATCGCGACGTCGGAGCATCCGCCGACGACGTTGACGTCATTGGAGTTCCAGCTCGCGAGCTCCGTGGACTGCGCGCGCGACGAACCGCAGAGCATCGATCCCACCGCCACACACGAGACGATCCGGTGCATGGTCCCTCCTCCTCCGGGGTGCCCGGGACCATGGTATCGGCGTTTTCGATTCGTGGGCGGCCGAGACGTGGTCGCGGCCGCTCGAGAGTCGGCGGCTCACCCGATCGTCATCAAGAACTCCGCGTTCACGCGGGTCTTCTTCATCTTCTGGAGCAGCATCTCCATCGACTCGACCGGATCCATTTCGTTGAGGACCTTGCGCAGCATCCAGATGCGCTTGATCTCCTCGGGCGTGAAGAGGAGCTCTTCCTTCCGCGTGCCCGACCGATTGATGTCGATCGCGGGATAGATCCGGCGGTCGGAGAGGCGCCGCTCGAGCACGAGCTCCATGTTTCCCGTGCCCTTGAACTCCTCGAAGATCAGCTCGTCCATCTTCGAGCCGGTCTCGATCAGCGCCGTCGCCAGGATCGTCAGCGACCCGCCCTCCTCGATGTTGCGCGCCGCGCCGAAGAAGCGCTTCGGGAACTGCAGCGCCGTCGCGTCCATGCCGCCCGAGAGCAGCTTGCCGTTGCTCGGCGCCTCGACGTTGCTCGCGCGCGCGAGGCGCGTGATCGAGTCGAGC
>CAZQHA010000246.1:0-7048 GCA_964592795.1 uncultured Planctomycetaceae bacterium
TTCCAGGACCCGTACGCGTCGCTCGATCCGCGGCAGCGAATCGGAGCGGCCGTCGCGGAGCCGCTCGCGATCCACGGGCTCGCGAAGCCCCGGGAGCGTCGCGCGAGGGCGATCGCCGCGCTCGAAACGGTCGGCCTCGACGCGCGAGCGTGCGACCGCTACCCGCACGAGTTCTCTGGCGGCCAGCGCCAGCGGGTCGGGATCGCCCGCGCGCTCGTGCTGGAGCCGGAGCTCCTGATCTGCGACGAGCCCGTCAGCGCGCTCGACGTCTCGATCCAGGCGCAGATCGTCAACCTACTGCGCGAGCTCCGCACGCGGCTTTCCCTCTCCTATCTATTCATCGCGCACGATCTCGCGGTCGTCCGGCACCTGTGCGACGAGGTCGCCGTCATGTACCTCGGCCGCATCGTCGAAGAGGCTCCGCGCGAGCGCTTGTTCGGCGATCCGCGGCATCCGTACACGCAGGCGCTGCTCGCCGCCGTGCCCCGTCTCGACTCTGGAATGAAGCCCTCTCCGCGGCGTAGTCTCCTCGCCGGAGATCCGGGCTCCCCGCTCGACCCTCCCGGCGGCTGCCGATTCCATCCGCGCTGTCCGCTGCACACTCGTGTCCCGAACGATCGCTGTCGTCAAGAGACGCCCAGTCTCGCGCTCGCGTCCGCATCCTCGAAAGAGGAACCGTCGACGCGCGTCGCGTGTCATCTCGAAACGACCGCGACAGGAGCCAGAACTCAATGACCGAATACCCCTCCGCTGCTTCGTCGAGCGCCCGCCCGCACCGCGGCGTCCTCATCCTGGTCCTCGGCATCCTGGGGATCGTCTTGACCTGCGTGCCTCTGGGCATTGTCGCGTGGGTCATGGGTTCGGGCGATCTAGCCGCGATGGACCGAGGCGAGATCGATCCCAGCGGCCGGAGCTTGACGCAAGCAGGAAAGGTCTGCGGCATCATCTCGGTCGTGCTGACCGGGCTTTTTGTCTTGGGATTCCTGGGAGTGATGGTCATTGGTATCGCCGCTGGCGCTGCAGGGAATTAAGGCACGGGAGAGGCCTCCGCCATCCGTAGATGCCACGACTGCTGCGCTCAACTCAGCACGTGGCACAATCACGCTCCCGCCGCCGGCGATTCCTGAACCATCCGGGTCCCTTCCGGCGTGATCCCTGCGGCCACACACAGGCCGCTCAAGGAGGTCCCCAGTGCCCCACGCATTCCGATTCGCGTTTCTCACCGCGGCGCTTCTCGCGTCCAGCGCGTTCGCGCAGGTGTTCCCGCTCGTCGACAACACGCCGCCGGCGTTCACGACGGCGCCGGTGCTCGTCCCCAATCCCAACCCGGCGGTGCCGCTCGTCGCGACGATCAACCTCGTCACGAACGAGCCGACGCAGATCGCGCTGACGATCGCGGACGGCACGCGCCTTTGGAACGTGCTCGCCGAGCCGGTGTACCGCACCGTGCACCGCGTGCTCGTGCTCGGCGTGCGGCCGAACCTGACGCACACCATCCGCGTCACCGCGCGCGATCAGGCGGGGAACCTCACGACGTCGCCGCAGCTGCTCACGTTCGTGACGCCGCCGCTGCCCGCGAACTTCCCGCCGATCACGACCAGCGTCAGCCTTCCGACGCGGATGGAGCCGGGCGTGACGCTGCTCCAGGCGAGCTTCACGACGCCCGGCACGCCGCCCGGTCCGACCGGTTCGTACATGATCATGCTCGACAACGCGGGCGAGGTCGTGTGGTACCTCGAAGCGAACTACAACATCGGCCTCGTCACGCGCATGCGCAACGGACACCTGCTCGCGCTCGTCGGCGGATTCGTCCCGGGATCCGCAGCGGTCGAGATGGACGTGCAAGGCAACGCGGTGAGGACGTGGGTCGCCACCGGGCTCGCGAGCCCGGGGCCGGGCTCGATCGGCGTCGCGACGCACTCGTTCCACCACGAGATCCGCGAGCTGCCCGAGCCGGAGGTCGCCGACTTCCTGACGCTCAGCACCGAGCGCCGCGACTTCCCGAACTACCCCGCGGACGAAGTGAACACCTCGATCACGAGCCCCGTCTCGACGGTCGTGGGCGACGTCATCGTCGAGTTCAAGAAGGACGGCACGATCGTCCGCGAGACGAAGCTGCTCGACATCCTCGACCCCTACCGCATCGTCTACGGGTCGCTCGCGACGTTCTACAACACGATGTACCCCGGCTCGCAGACGAAGGACTGGAGCCACGGCAACGCGGTGCTGCTCGACCGGAGCGACAACTCCTACATCGTGTCGCTGCGACACCAGGACGCGGTCGTCAAGATCAAGCGCGACACGGGCGAGCTCGTCTGGATCTGCGGACCGCACGAGCGCTGGAACCCGCCGTGGTCGCAGAAGCTGCTCACGCCGATCGGCCCGAACTTCGAGTGGAACTTCCACCAGCACGATCCGGAGATCACGCGGCGCGGAACGCTCGTGATGTTCGACAACGGCAACTACCGCGTGATCCCGCCGACGCCGCCGGGTCCGACGAGCTCGTTCTACAGCCGCGCGGTCGAGTACGACATCGACCCCGTGGCGATGACGATCGAGCAGACCTGGGTCTACGGCGGACCGGGTCCGAACCAGATCTTCTACTCGGGCTTCCTCGGCGGCGCGAAGCCGATGTGGCGCACGCTGAACACGCTCGTCACCGACGGCGCGAAGATCTTGCAGAGCGGCGCGGCGCGCATCGTCGAGGTGACGCCCACGGCTCCGGCGATGATCGTCTTCGAGGCTCAGATGCAGGATCCGACGTTCCAGAAGAACTGGACCGTGTATCGCAGCGAGCGGCTCCCGAGCGTGTATCCGCAGACGTGGATGCCGCCGACGCAGCACTGAACCTGGGTCACCGGAAGCTTGCAGCCCGCTGCGCGACGTCGCGCGCAGCGGGCTGCAGCTTCATTCCGAGCGCTCGGCGGTCAGGGCCAATTGATCTGGATGCCGTTCGACATGTTCGTCGTCGCCGACGAGCAGAACGACGCCGCGAGGTTGCGGTAGAAGAGCTGGTAGTACGCCGCTTGGCCGGGCGGCTGCAGCGTCGCCGAGGACACCGGGATCGTCTGCGCCGAGTTCGGGTACGTCCAGGAGCCGAGCGGCGCACCGTTCGTTCCGGCGTTGTGTCCGCCGAAACGGATCAGCTGGCCGTCGACGCAGCGCACGCCGTCCCCGTTCGCCGCGCCGCCCGCCAGGCTCGCGTTGCCCTTGAGCAGGAGTCCGAACGCCGCGGAGTTGCCCCCGATCAGCGTCGTGAACGTCACCGTGTCGGGCGAGACGCTGCCGGCCGCGCTGAGCTTCGCGCCGTTCAGGTTGAACGAGTTCGCGCAGCCCGCGTCGGGCGCGCCGCTCGGCGTCGGGATGAAGTTCGGCGGCACGCACGGGCAGGGCGTCGCGAGCGAGCCGTCGCCGAAGCAGTACGGCGTTCCGACGGGACCGCCAGTGCAGTTCGGGATGTACTTGACGTAGGTGACCCAGTCGCCGCTGACGCCGAGCGCGCACGCGCTGAACCACCCGCCCGGAATGGCGAACACGACATTCTTGCCGGCTTGGCAGCCGTTGCCGTCGTGCACCATCGTCGGTGCGAACGGATCATTGACCGTCGAATTCGCGAAACGAAGCGTCACCGTGAACGGCTGGGCGTTGACCATCCAGTTCAGCGGTGTGACGTCGAACTCGTTGATGAACCCGTCGGCGAGCTGCGGTCCTTGCACCGACCAGATCGGCGATCCTGGGTTCGGCAAGCCGGCGCCGTACACGTTGATCGAGTCCTCGAGCACGTTCGGCTGGCCGGTGATGGCCGAGCCGAACGCGATGCCGATCTTCGTGATCTTGATCGGGAAGTGGCCCGCGGGAATCGTGCTGAACACCGAGCCCGCTTCCTCTCCCGGCACGAAGCACGGACACGCGGTCGTACCGGCGCCGGTGTAGTTCTGGACCGGTCCGGTCTCGTTGCACTGCGCGCTCGCGGTGTGCACGAGTGCAAAGGCGGGAAGTGCGAGCAGCGCAGTGCGTGTGACCGCGCGGAGCAGAACGGGAGCGTCGATGCGGGCCGAATCCATGTTGGGGGGAGCCTTTCCGGGTGATTCCGCGCGACCCGAGCGCGCAAGAACAGTTCGAGGGAGCTCGGTCGCCCGATGGCGAGCGAGGCTCCCTCGAATCGTAACCGGGTTCCCCTATCGGTAAAGGTCAGCAGGCTCCGGTGGTGGGCTCGATCACCGCTCGTGCCCTACCACGCAACGCCGAACGCGTTCGACCAGTTGGTCGTGCTCGGGTTGCAGAAATTGGGCGCCACGTTGCGGTAGTACAGCTGGTAATAGGCATCCTGCCCTGGCAACTGATTGGTCGCCGCGGAGACCGAAGTGGTCTGCACTGAATTGGGGTACGACCAATTGCCCAGGATAGCGCCGTAAGTGCCCGCGTTGTGGCCTCCGAATCGCACGAGTTGCCCGCCGACGCACAGAAGTCCATCACCGTTGGGCGAGCCAGGAAGATACGCCCCGTTCCCCTTGAGCATCAAACCGAACGCGGCTGAATTTCCGCCGATGTTCGCCAAGAAGAGGAGCGTGTTGCCGCCTACGGTGCTCGTCGCCCCAAGCGACGCGCCCGCCGCGTTGAACGAGTTCGGACATCCGCGTCCGATTTGACCCGACTGCGGTGGCGTGCATGGGCATTGACCGGCAGAACCGTCGCCGAAGCAGAACGCACCCAGCGGGATCGGCACGCCAGCGTCAGCGTTCAAACCGAGGATCGCCATGCTGACGAAGAACGCGCCGGCGCGCGCGAGCACACGAGTTGCGAGCGTTGAGAGCATATTCTGTTGATCTCCTCTTCGGACGATGCCGTTTTTCTTGACGGTAAGAGCAGTGGCGATTCGGCGCAATCGAGCACGCGGAGCTTCCATGATTTCGAAGCGTTTCATCAGCGGAACACTTGCATGGCCCGTCTGCTCCTTCGGGGGCTTCGCCGAATCAACGATCTCGAGCACGCGCCACGAACAGGGGCCTGAGAATTTTGTTCGAACGCAAAGACCGACTGGACTGCTTCGCGGGCAGGTCCCATCCTGCTCGCCCACTGCGCCATGATCGAAGTCCACGACGTCACCCGCCGCTACGGCGCCCTCACCGCCGTCGACCGGGCGAGCTTCCGCATCGGAGCGGGTGAGATCGTCGGCTTCCTCGGACCGAACGGCGCCGGCAAGTCGACGCTCCTCAAGATGATGTCGACGTACCTCCCGCCGACGTCGGGGCGCATCTCGATCGCGGGCCACGACACGGTGAAGGAGTCGCTCGCCGCGCGGCGCGAGCTGGGATACCTGCCCGAGCACAACGCGCTCTTCGAGAGCATGCGCGTCGATCGCTTCCTCGACTTCATGTCGCGCGCGCGCGGCCTGTCGAACGGCCGGCGCGAGCGATTCGACTGGGTCGTCGATCGCTGCGCGCTCTCGTCGGTGCTCGTGCAGCCGATCCGCGCGTGCTCGAAGGGCTACCGGCAGCGCATCGGCCTCGCGGCGGCGCTGATCCACGATCCGCCGGTGCTGCTCCTCGACGAGCCGACGCACGGACTGGATCCCATCCAGGTCGTCGCATTCCGAAAGTTCGTGCGAGAGCTCGCCTCGAACCGCGCGATCCTTTTCTCGAGCCACATCCTGGCCGAGGTGGCGACGATCAGCGACCGCCTGCTCGTCATCCAATCCGGACGCATCGTGCTCGACGCGCCGACGAAGGATCTCAGCGACCTGGCGGCCCGAAAAAACACTGATTTGGAAGCCCTCGTGCTGGAAGCCGTGCAGGCTTCGGGCAAGACGGATACAGTGTGATCGCGCGCCGGCGACGAGCCGCGCGCCGGGGCTCCCGTCCCGTCCCTCGGTGTCCAAAGGCCGGCTCCCGCGCGCCACGCCGATACCGCCATGCGATTCTCACCCGCCGAGACGCCTACTCGCTGCCGCGGCCTCCTGGACGCCGAGCTGGGAGCGCACGCGCGCTTCTCCGCGGCTCCGGACGCGAACGCGAACGTCGGCGTGCTCCAGTCGGAGCTCGATTCCGTCCGGACGCGCCCGGTCGCGCGGCCGGCGGCCAAACGCAAGCTCGAGCCCGCCCTGACCGCCGAAGCCAGCGCCCGCGGCCGCTGATCGGTCCGGCGCGTTTCGAGCCGCGCGAGCCGTTCCACGGTTGAAGCAGAGGCGCGCGGCCGGTCAGACTCGGGCGATGCAGCAAAGGGCAGTGTCCGCCGCGGCGGGGGTGCGCGCCGTGGCCGGCCGAGAGCTTTCGGCGGCGTTCGAGTCGGCGATCGCGTACGTGGCGAGCTGCGCCGCCTGGATCGGCGTCAGCGCGCTCTTCATGAACGAGTTCTTCCTCACCGGTCGACTCGACATGACGCCGTTCTTCGATCTCCTGCCGCTCGTCGTCGTGCTCTTCGTTCCGGCGCTCAGCATGCGCGTCTGGTCCGACGACCTGCGCACGCGCACGTTCGAGCTGTGGATGACGCTGCCCCTGCCGACGTCGTCCGTCGTCGTCGGGAAGTTCGTCGCGTCGCTCGCGCTCTACGCGCTGTTCCTCCTCGGAACGACTCCGATCGTCGGCATGCTCGTCGCGCTCGGTGAGCCCGACCTCGGCCGGATCGCCGCCGGATACGCGGGGGCGCTGCTGCTCGGAGCGCAGTTCCTCGCCGTCGGCGTCCTGTGCTCCAGCTTGACGAGCGATCAGATCGTCGCGTTCCTCGCCAGCGCGTTCGCCGGGTTCCTGCTCATCGTCACCGGGCACCCGCGCGCGGTCGCGGTGCTCGACGGCGTGGCGCCCGGCGCCGCGATCGGGACCTTCCTCGCGGACTCGATCTCCGCGCTGCCGCATTACCAGGAGTTCGTGCGCGGCACGATCTCGCTCGCGGGCGTGGTCTACTTCGTGGGCTTTTCCGCCGCGTGCCTCTTCGTCAACGCGCTCGTCGTGGAGAAGAACCGCGCGTGAGCCGGAGCCCGCGTCTGGCGGCGGGAGTCGCGGTGTCGTAGAGGTTGTTCGTCGCGCTGCCGCTGATGCCGGCATTGTTCACC
>CAZQHA010000247.1:0-7042 GCA_964592795.1 uncultured Planctomycetaceae bacterium
GCGGCCAGACCGAGGACCACGCCCGGGGCCCGCGGCAGCTCGCGGACCAGGTCCGCGCGGGCGGCCAGCGCGCCCGGCTCGATGCCGATCAAGCAGCGCTCGAGCAAGCTCGTGCGCTGCAGGATCCCGATCGCGACCGCAGCGTCCGGCAGCTCGAGCATCCGCTCGAGCTCGACGAGCACGCGCTCGACGCTGACTCCGCGCAGCGCATCGCCGCTCGCGCGCGCCGCGTCGAGGACGTCCGATCGCGGCGTCAGGCCGATTCCCGCCGCGAACCGCGCCATCCGGAGGAGGCGCAGCCCATCCTCCTCGAAGCGAGCGCGAGCCTCGCCGACGCACGCGAGCACGCCCGCGGCGAGATCGTGGACGCCGTTCACGGGATCGACGAACGTGTCGTCGAGCGGGTCGAGGTAGAGCGCGTTGCACGTGAAGTCGCGACGGCTCGCGTCCGCCTCGAGCGAGGTGCCGAAATGGACCTCGTCGGGATGTCGCGCGTCGCTGAAGCCGCGTTCCGATCGGAATGTCGTGTGCTGCACGTCCACGCCGTGGACTTGGACGATCACGGTTCCGAACTCGAGACCGACGGGGATCGTGTTCTCGAAGAGCGCCTCGATCTCGCGCGGAGTCGCCGCCGACGCGAGGTCGATCTCGTGCGGCGCGCGCGACAGGCACAGGTCGCGGACGGCGCCGCCGACCACCCACGCGCGATGTCCGGCGCTCGCGATGCGCTCGGCGATCGTCCGCGCAGCCGCGGCCAATTCCGCAGAAAGCTCTTGCATCGACGCTCGTCGCAGCATGGATTGAAGCCTAACACAGTCGCGAGCGACTCCTGACTCGCGGCTCATCGGAGGGGAAACACGATGACATCGCAGGCGAGCGCGCATGGAGCGATCTCCGCGGCGCGCGTGCCGACACGCGTTCGCGAACGTCCGGGGCTCTCGTGGAGCGATCACGTGACGCTGGCGGCGATCGGGCTGGTCGTGGTCCTGGTCGCGCTGCCCGGACTGCGTCGCTTCGCGCTGCGCGAGAACGAGACCGACGCGGTGCGCATGCTGCAGCTCGTCGCGTCCGAAACCGCGGTGAACGAAGAACGCGGCCTCGCCCACCTGTTCGCACCGGACAGCGCTCTCCAGCGCCGTCTCGGCGACGTCGAGGTCCTGGCCGACGGCCGCGTGCGACGGCACGGATACTTGTTCGATCGCGCGCGCACGTCGCAAGGCGAGATCGTCTTGCGCGCGTGGCCCTGGGAGCACGGCCACACGGGGATCGGAGCGTTCCTGTGCATCGACGAGCGCGGTGTGCTCGGCGACGCCAACGGCGACGGCCGCTACAGCGGTCCCGATCGACCCCCGCCGGTCGCGTCGCGGCTCGACGCTCGCTGGATCGCGCTGACGCGCTTCTGAGCTCAGACGTCGCGGCCGTACCACTCCCACAGGAGGCAGTGGAGCGCCGTGCGGATCCGCGCGTCGGGGACTTTCAGCGTCGCGCGCTTCAAGTACGGCGCCGTCGTCGTCGCCGGTCCGATCTTCACCAGGAGGCGCGCGGCGTAGAGGACTTCCTCGGGCGTCGATCGCTCGCTGTCGATCACACGGACGAGCAGGTCGCGGGCAGCCGGCGTGTCGTCGTACGACGACGCCGTCACGAGGTCCATCCGGCGCAGCGGATCGCTCTCGCTCTCCCAACGCTCGCGCGCGACTTGGCGGCCCGCCTCGCCCACGTTGCCGAGCTGCTGCAGATACCAGCGGTGCGCGCGGATCCCCTGGATCTCGCCCTCCGCCGCGAGCGCCGCCCGATACAGCTCTTCCGCGGCCGCGCGCAGCGGGATGTGCCCGAGCGCCCGGTCGAGCGCGAACCGATCGACGCGAACCGGCTGCAGATCTCCGGAGCGGAGACGAAGGAGCACCGAGAGCGCGCGTTCCGCGAGATCGGGGATCTTCTGGAAGCCTCCCCGGAGCACGGTGAGTGCGTCCTCGAGGTCGCTCTTGTCTCCGCGCAGGAGCTCGAGTGCCTCGTTGACCGCGGCTTCGTCGCCGTCCGCGACGAGCGCGGTGAGCGCCGTCAACCGGACCGTGCGCTCGGAATCACCTGACGCCACGCGCAGGAGCGCAAGCCGCTCCGGCGTCGGCGGCTCGCCTGCCAGCGCGCGGGCGACGAACTCACGGACGGCCACGTCCGGGTCGTCCACCACTCGGCGAGCGATCCGCCCCGTCAGCTTCGCGCCGTGGAGCGCGCGGACGATCATCAAGCGCGAGAATCCCTCGGCGCCCGCGAGCATCTGGTCGACTTGCGCGCTCGCGTCCGCGTCCCCCGAGCGCGCGAGGGCCGCGAGCATGGTGAGCCGCGGCACCCCCTCCGAGCCGCCGACGAGCTCGGACATCCGCTTCAACGTCGACGGACGCTCCGTGTCGGCGATCAGCGGAAAGAGCTCCTCCCACAACGACGGATACTTGCCCGCCGCAAGCCACTCCAAGAGCTCGGCTTCGAATCGCTCACGGTCGGCGACGGCGGCCAGCTGTGCGATCGCGAGGCCGAAGTGCGAGCCGGTGATCGGCATCAAGGGCATCAACCGGTCGTAGTCGTGCGCACGCACGTGCGGCCCCAAACCGCGCACCGCCGCGAGGCGGACCGTCTCCTGCGGATGCTGCAGCCCGTCGAGCAGGATCTCGCGGCCATCGTCGGACTCCATGAGCCCCGCGACCCCGATGGCGTTGATGACGAGCGGCGCGGACAGCGGATCGACGTACGCGCGCTCGAAGAATCGTCGCAGCTCGGGCAAGACTTCCGGTCCCATGCGCGCGAGCTCCGACTTCGCCTGGCGCAACGGGTCGAGCTGTCCCTTTCCAAGCTTCGACACGAGCACGGCGATCATGTCGCTCGTGTCGGCGAGGAATGGCTCGGGGTGCGCGCACGGCGGCAGGAGGTACGCGATCCGATCGTCGCGGCGGATCTCCGGCTCGACCGGCGGGGTGGCGCCGCTCGTCTCGCCCGAGTCGCGCCCGCAGACGCGCAGGAGCCCGAAAGCGACGAGCGCGATCGCCACCGCGGAGAGCCACGCGCCGCGCCGGCTCATTTCACGAGCGTCGGGCTGAGGATCCCCTGCACGAAGAGGAGCGCGATCGAGGCCTTGGCGTAGTTGACCCGCGTCAGCCGCTCGCGCGACATCGCCGCGGTCAAGTCCTGCTGGAACTGCAGCACCTGGAACGTCGTCGAGAGCCCCTCTTGGTAGCGCGCTTGCTCCGCCGAGAGCTGCCGGTCCGCGAGCTCGCGGCTCTTCATCGCGGCGCGCACGGCTTCGGCTTGGTAGTCGACCTGGCGCACCGCCTCGCGCACTTCGCCGACGATCGTCGATTCGAGCTCGTCGTAGCGCAGCCGCGCCTGGCGGAGCTGCGCCCAGGCGATCTTTTCGTTGTAGCGCGCGGTCTTGTTGCCGATCGGCACGTTGAACACGAGCGCGGCGCTGTACGTCGGGAACTCGTACTCGACCGCCTTGTCGAAGGCCTCGCCTGCGTCGGCGTCGAAGCCGCGGCTGATCGCGGCCAAGTCGAGATCGAGGCCGGGGCGCTTCTCGGAGCGGGCACGCGAGTGGCGCACGTCGGCGGCCTCGATCACGAAGCGCTGCTGCACGAGCTCGGCGCGCTCGGCGACGGCGACCGCGAACGCATCCGTCCACGAGGGCAGCCCCGCGGTCGTGATCACGTCCGGCAGCGGTGTGCGCGGCACGATCGCGGTCTCCCAGACGGCCTCGTCCGTGCCCGGGAACAAGATGCGCATCAAGACGTCCGCGGTCTGCCGCGTGCGCACCTCGGCGAGCAGGCGCTGCTCCTCGCGCGTCGCGACTTCGGTCTCGGCCTGCAGGAGCTCGACTTCCGTGCCGACGCCCGCGTCGAGGCGGCGGCGGTTCTGCTCGACCTGCTCGCGCGCGAGCACGAGACCGGACTCGGCGACCTCGAGCTGCTCCTTCGCGGACACGAGGTCCCAGTACGCGTTGGCGACGTCGAGCAACAGGCGCTCGGTCACCTCGCGTTCCCGAGCGCCCTGCCGTTGCTCCTCGAGCTCGGCCTCGCGCTGGAACGACGTCGTGTACTCGCGCCATGCGCCGCGCCACAAGGGCTGCGTGTACGTCAGCGCGATGATGTCGGTCGTCGCGCTGTCGGACAGCGTCGAACCGCTGTTCGTATCCGTGTTGACCGCGTCGAACGCGGCTCGGAAGGTTCCGCCGGTCGTCAGAGGCTTCGTGAAGTCGACGCCGAAGTTGTCGCGATCGTCCTCGACGACGAACCCCGATCCGCCCGTGACCGGGTCTTCGGCCTCGAACTCGCCTTCGGACAGGCCGGCGCGCGCATTGAAGATCCAATCGAACGCACCCCAGCTCCCGCGCGCGTTGTAGCGCGCGATGTCCGTCTGCAGCGATTCGATCTGGAGCCCGAGGTTCGACTCGAGCGCGATCGCGAGCGCGCGCTCGAGCGTGAGATCGAACTCCTGTCCCGGCCCGAACTGCTGCTGCGCCGCCTGCGACGGCGACGCCGATGCAACGGCTTGACTCGACGCCGCGCCGGGGGCGGGCGGGGTTTGCATCGCGCACAGGAACGGCGCGGCGAGGGGGAAGCTCAGTCCGAGGACTGACCGAGACAGCATGGGGCGAAGAGGATAGAGAACGGCCGCGGGCCTGACCACCGACGCGTTCGGTCGCGAGAGCTCACGCGAGCTCGACGACGGGGGATGGTGCTTCGAGCGTCGCGACGAGTGCTTCGAGCTCTCCCCCACCGTCGGCCCATACGGCGATGCGACGCGAGGATTTGCCGTCGTGCGCCAGCGCGATGCGCAGGCGCGCCGAAGGTAAAAGATCGAGCACTCGATCGGCCCATTCGATCGCGGCGACGTCGTCGCCTTCGATCGATTCGAGCCCGCCGTCGAGCAGGAACGACCGCTCGCGTCCTTCCATCCAGGCATCGAAGTGCCACAGGCCGATGCGGCCGGGATACGAGTGCATGAGCGCGTACGTCGGGCTGGAGACGGGCTCGGTGACGCCCAGACCCCGCGCGAGGCCGCGCACGAACGCCGTCTTCCCGCTGCCGAGCTCGCCCTCGAGGGCGACGAGCGCACCGCGGGGGAGCTGCGCACCGATCCGCTCGGCGAGCGCTTCGGTCGCCTCGGGCGACGGTGACGAGAAGACGCGCATCTTATTCGCCATGACGGTACCCGCCTTCGGACGCATGCCACCGGCGGCGCTGAGTCGAATCGCACAGGAAGAGTCCCGAGCCCGCCCGCACTCGCCCGATCCACGCCAGCGCCGGGAAGCGGCGTCGGGCGCTCGCGACGCTTCGCGGAGGCAGCGTCGCGACGAGCTCGTGGTCCTCGCCGTCGTGCAGCGCGTGCCACAGCGGCGCGCGGCCGCTGCGTCGAGCCACCCGCGTCGCGTCCGGATGCACGGGAACGCGATCGAGGTCGAGCTCGATCGCGACGCGCGACGCACGCGCGAGCCGGAAGACATCCCACGCGAGCCCGTCGCTGACGTCCATCATCGCGATCGCGCCGTGCTCGAAGAGCCAGCGGCCCTCGGCGACGCGCGGCGTGATCTCCAAGTGTCGCCCGAGCCGGCTTCCGCCGAGCGCGCCCGTCACGACGACGGCGTCGCCCGCGCGCGCGCGATCACGGCCGGGTGGACGTGCGCGGCCCTCGAGCTCGCCGAGCGCCGTGACCGAGAGCGCCGCGGGTGCGCTCCGCGCGCACAGATCGCCGCCGAGGAGATCCGCGCCGTGCTCGCGCGCCATCGACGTCACGCCGGTGATCACCTGGCGCATCCAGCGTTCGCTTCGATCCGCCGGCGCGGCCAGGGCGAGCCACACCCCGCGCGGCGTCGCGGCGGTCGCCGCCAGATCGGAGATCGCGCGAGCCGCGGCCTTTCGCCCGACGGCGATCGGCTTCGCGGACGATTCGAAGTGCACGCCCTCGACGGTCTGGTCGACGCACAGCACGGGGCGACCCTTCAGCGCCGAAACGACGGCCGCGTCGTGTCCCGGGCTTCCCGAGAGACGACGCGGTCGAGGAAATCCAGAGAGCCAGCGGTGGAGGCGATCTTCGCTCCAGGTCACGCCGGCATCTTAGTGCCGGTCACGCGAGAACTCGCCGGCGGACGAAGATCGCCGCCACGAGCAGACCCAAACCGGCCGCGTGGCCGACGGCTCCACCGAAGGCCACCGTCGCCATCTGGCGGGTGATCTCCTCCACTTCCTGTCCGCCGGCTTCCTTCGCGGCGATCAGATCGGCTTGCATGAACGAGACGCAGACCTCCGTGGCGAGCATCGTCGCGACCGCGGAAAGCGTCAGCATCGACGCAATCGTCGCGCGCCCGAAGTAGACGAAGGCCAGCACCGTCGCGACCACGAGCACGAAGATCGCCGGCGCTTGCGTTCCGACGTGCGACATCAAGAAGTCCAGACCGCGTTGTTCCATCGAGCTTTCCCTCCGTGCGGCGACCTGCGCCGCGGTAGAGGTATCGGCAACGGCGGGGTCCCCAATGCAGGGGAGGTCAATTCGCGCCGCGGAGCGCTCGTTCGTACGCCGAAACCGCCGTCGCCGGATCCTCGGCCGCGAGCACACCGCGCAGCACAGCCACCCCGCGCGCTCCGGCGCCTGCCGCGAGGCGTGCGGTCCCCGGCGTCAGCCCGCCGATCGCGTAGACGGGCGCGGGTGACGACGCCACCGCGCGTCTCAAGCCTTCGATTCCGACCGGCGACAGGAGGCCCAGCTTCGAGGGCGTCTCGAACACGGGGCCGAAGAAAAGGTAGTCGGCGTCCTTCCACGTCGACGGAGAGTCGTGCGCGTGCGCGGACAGTCCGATGGCGATGTCCGCGTCGGCGATCTCTCGCAGCTGGCTCGGCGTCAGCGAGCGGTGTCCCAGGTGCACCGCCCGCGCGCGCGCGGGCGCGGCAAGGTATGCGCGGTCGTGAAGGATCAAGTAGCCGCCGGAGGGCGATCGACTTGCGATCTCTCGCGCGAGCTCGAGCACGGCGCGGTCGGACATCCGCGGCTCGCGTACGAG
>CAZQHA010000248.1:0-7040 GCA_964592795.1 uncultured Planctomycetaceae bacterium
GCTAGCGAAGACGCCGGGCCTCGATCCCAAGGCCATCGACGACGTGATCGTGGGCGTGCTGGTCGACAGCGATCTCGACCGCAGCGTCATGTCCTTGCGCGACTGGCCGAAGCCGCGCTTGGTCGAGCGCGGCGGCGATCTCGTGCTGAGCGAGCCGGTGCCCGTGGACACCGAGGCATATCTGGAAAAGCACCCCCTCGGGATCCAGAGCTACCTGCTGCGCTACTTGGCGTTCAGCAATCGACCGCTGCCGAGCCCGGAGCTCCGCCGCCGCATCCTGCCGGGTGACCGCGAGCGCATCGCGGAGAAGACGGCGCTCAATCGCCGCATCTTGCGCGAGATCCATCGCGAGCTCTCGAGCCGCGGCCTGCGCTACTTCTACCTGCTGTTCCACGGGGACGACTCCCTGCGGCGCACGCCGCCGGCCGGCTGGCAGGAAGCGCTCGTCCGCGACACGGCCGCCGAGCTGGGCGCGCCCGTGATTTCGACGCGTCCGTACCTGCTCGCCGCGGGATGCGGGGACCACGAGACGGCCGGCCGCTTCTACGACCGCCGTCCCGGGTCGGGCGGGCACCACTCGGCGCTGGGGAATGCCGTGTGCTTCGAGACCGTGCGCGACGGCCTCGGAGGACGATTCGACGAGCGCGATCTCGGGTACATCGCCGGCGCGGTCGAGCGCGGGGATTTCGAGTGCGCGTACGCCCACACCACGAACCGGCCCGTGGAGGAGACGATCCTCGGACGTCCGGCGTGGGTGACGGCGCGCTCGGCGCGAGACTGCGTCCGTCACGGCGCCGCGAGCGGATCGCTGGCCACTCTGTGGGGCGATTCGGATCGCGTGTGTCTTCGCGCGGGCGAAGGGGGAGCGACGGAAGTCGTGTTCGATCTGGACGGGAGCGCGCGCCGGCTCCGCGCGACGGCGCGATCGTTCACTCGTCCGGCGGTCGATTGTCCGGCCGGCCGGGTCGGTCTCGAGATCCAGGCCGACGGCCGAACGCTCTTCCGCGCGGCTCACCCGTTCCCCGCCGAGGGCATCGCCGTCGACTTGGATCTTCACGGCGTGAAGCGTCTGAAGCTGATGGCGCTGGCCGAGACCGGTCGACCGAAGTGCGATTGGGTGTGCTTGTCGGATCCGAAGATCGAGTGAGTTCCGATCCGCGCGTCCCTTCAACCCGTTCGCGCCCGTCGCAGCTCCCGGAGCGGGTACAGCGTTCCACGCCAGCGCACACCGCCGCGGGCGAGCGTCCTCACCGCCGAGTTCGCGATCGCGACCGCGAGCACGACCGAGAAGATCGGTGAGAGCAGCGCGGCGATCGGGCGCGGCTCGATGCGCAGACCCGCGATCCCGAGTGAGAGGAGCGACGCGCACGCCGCCCATCCGGCGATCGACCCGGTGAACGGCCCGGCGAGCGCGGAGGCCCACAGCGCGGTGAAGAGCGCCGCCGCGCCGAACGCGAGGAACGCGCTGTAGCGCATGTGCGCGAATGCGTTCTTCTCGAGCGCGCGCACGATGCCGGGGAGATCGCGCGCCCAGTCGACGGTGACGCCGTCTTCGCACGTGAACGCGCGCGTGCGGAACCCGCTCTCGGCGACCAGCTGCCCCAGCCGGAGATCGTCGATGACCTCGAGACGCAGCCGCTCGTGACCGCCGATCGCGCGCCAGGCGTCCGCGCGGACCAAGTTGAACGCGCCGATGCCGATCGCCCGCGGTCGCTGGTCGCGGTTCGCGCGCGCCATCGCGCCCACGAGGCTCAGCTTGAACGCGCAGAGCGCCGCTCGCGCGAGCCACGACGCGTGGCGGATGCCGGGCGCCACGACGACGTGCGCCGCGTCGCGCGACAGGGCTTGGTCGAGCGCGCTCCGCAGCACGCCGGGCTCGAGCCACGTGTCGGCGTCCGTGAACAGGATCCACGGAGCATTCGCGGCGCTCGCACCGAGCTGGCAGGCGTGCGGCTTGCCGAGCCAGCCCGCGGGAAGCGCGTCGACCGTGAGCAGACGGACGCGCGGATCCTCCGCAGCGAGTCGCGCGAGGATCTCCCGCGTGCCGTCCATCGACCGGTCGTCCACGCCGATCACCTCGAGCTCGACGTCGCGCTGCGCGAGGTAGCGGCGCACCGTGGTCTCGATGCGCGGCGCCTCGTCGCGCGCGGTGATCACGACCGCGACCTTCGGAAGCGGCGCGCTCGCCGCCGGCGAGCGCGGGAGCTCGCGCACGGCGGCGACGTCGCGCAGGTTCTTCAACGACTGCGAGAGCCAGACGAGGGCCACGAAGCCGAGATAAACGTCCAGCGCGCTCATCGACGTCGAGGGATTGTGCCGTGGCCGCGCGCGCGGGAGAATCGAGCGGCCCATGCCCGAGTCGAATTCCGCCGAGCGAGGCGATCCCACAGCACCGTCGACGCGTCGGCTCGCGATCGCGTTCGAGCCGCCGATCGTGCGCCGCGGGCTGATCGCGTCGGCGATCGTCGGGACGCTCCTGATCACGATCAATCACGGGAGCGCGATCCTGGCCGGCGACGTCACCAAGGAGCGGTGGATCCGCATGGGGCTCACCGTCGTGGTTCCGTACGTCGTGTCGGTCGTCTCCGCCGTCTCCACGATCCGTCCGATCCGGATGCGCGACGCGGTCGGCGCCGCGCGGCCGCGCTGACGCCAGCCGACGGACGGCGCGGAGTGTACGATCCCGCGCACGATGCTCCACCGACTCCGAGTCCCTTCCTCGCTCGCTCTGATCGCGCTCCTCGCGTCGCTCGGGACGCCCGACCCCCGGCCGCAGATCCGCTGGGAGCGGACGCTCGAGGACGCGATCACGACGTCGAGGCTGCAGAAGAAACCGCTGCTCGTCGCGGTCAACATGGACGGCGAGACGGCTTCCGAGCAGATCGTCCGCGATCGTTACCGCGATGCGAAGTTCGTCGCGTGGACGGACAAGTTCGTGTGCGTGGTCGCGAGCATCTTCCGGCACACCCCGCGCGACTTCGACGACGACGGCCGCCGCATCGTGTGCCCGCGCCTGGGCGAGGTGACGTGCGGCGAGCACATCGCGCTCGAGCCGATCCTCTACGACGCGCACCTCGGCGTGAAGCGCATCGCGCCGCGCCACGCGGTGGTCCAGCTCGACGGCACGAAGACGTTCGACCTGTACGAGCTCTTCGACCTGCGCGAGCTCGACGCGCAGCTCGAGGAGGCGGCGGCGAACGTGAAGCCCGGACCCGCGGTCACGCTCAGCGAGGATGCGCGGACGCGCCGCGTCTACGCCCAGAACAACCGGAGCCGCACGGAGCTCGAGTCGAAGCTCGCGGGCGAGAGCGGCGAGGAGTCGTGGCGCGCCGCGCTGTACCTCGTCCGTCCGACGAAGGATCCCGGCCACGTCGGCGTGCTGCGCATCCTCTTCGCGCGCATGCTGCGCGACGCGAGCGCCGACCAAGTGGGCAGCCTCTCGCGCGAGCTGCGCGACGTCGCGGACGCGCTCGACCTGCGCCAGGCGCTGAGCGAGATCGCGCTCGAGCGTCTGACGTCGCTCGGCCCGTATCCCGGATCCGCGGAGCTCGGGCACGACGCCGCGGCCGTGTACCTCATCGACGCGTCCGGCGCGGCGGGCTCGCGCACGCGTTACAACGCGCTGATGGCGTTCCACGTCGACGAGCTGTGGGACGCGCATCCCAACCCGAGCGACGGCACGCGAGCGCAGCTGAAGGCGGACAATCCGCGCGCGATGCTCGCGTTCGCGCGCTGGGTCACGCAATCGGGCAAGCGCAGCCTGCGGCCCGAGGATGCGCTGCCGCCGCTCGACGAGGCGGAGCGTCGTCTCGCCGAGCTCGAGGTCGAGCTCGACCGGAGCCCCGACGATCCGCGCGTCCAAGCGGCGTTCGGGCGCGCGGCGCTGGCGGTGGGACGGCGCAAGCTCGAGGCGGGCGCGAGCAATACCGGCTTCTTCTTCGAGGACGCGCGCAAGTGGCTGGCGGAAGCGTCGAAGGCTCGGCCCGAGGACGTCGCGCTCCTCCTCGACCGAGCGCGCACGGCGTACTACTTCTCCGACTTCGAGGAGCAGGAGCGGCTCGCGGAGCGCGCGCTCGACGCGATTGGGAGGCGATCGCCGCTGCCGAAGCTCACGGAGCACGAGCGTCTCGCGGACGCCGTCGCCCATCCTCCCGAGCGGGTCGAGGCGCTGCGCTGGTACGGCGACGCGGCGGGCCGGTTGCTCTCGAAGCGCGCGCAGATGAGCGACGCGGTCGAGCAGTCGAGCCTGGCGATCGGCGCGTTCGTGCTCGGCGTCGTCGCCGCGAGCCCGCTCGGCGACGAGACCGACTGGCAGAGCTACGCGAGCTTCCTCGGCGCGGTCGGCGCGAAGCGCGACGAGTTCGCCGCGCTGCAGGAAGGCGTGACGCGCCATCCCGAGTCGGATCTCCTGCGCCAGGCGATGAACGCCGCCCTGTGGTCCGCGGGACGCGTCGACCTGATCCCGATCAAGGCCGAGTGGGTCTTCGACCGCAATCCGCGGTCGGGATCGTGCGCGTGGCATGCCGGGTACGCGCACATCCTCCACGCGGAGGACGCGCGGCGCCGCGAGGAGCCCGACGAGGCGATCGCGGCGTACCGGCGCGCCGAGTCGCGCTTCCGCCGCGCGATCGAGCTCGCGCCGCAGTTCACGGAGAACACGCAGCACTACCTCGCGCTGTGCGCGCTCGGCCGCGGCTTCGCGCACATCCTGGCGGGACGGCGCGAGGACGCGTCGCGTTGCCTGCCGGAAGCGATCGCGATCCGGCCCGCGGTCGCGAGCGTGCGCGACGGGCTCGAGCGCGAGGCCGTCGACCTGCTCGATTACTCGCTCGAGCTGCGGCGCGGCGTGAAGAGCCCGGTCGACCCGCTCGCGCTGCTCTCCGCGCTCGAGAAAGCCGACCCGGGCAACGGGACGTGGGCGCGCTGGGTGGCGGACAGCGAGCTGCGCGAGGGGCTCCGCGCGGAGGGCCGCGGCGAGCGCGCGGAGACGAAGCGCTACCTCGACGTGTCGATCCGCGCCGGCGAGCGCGCGCTCGCGATCGACGACTCGGCCGACAGCAAGCGCACGCTGGCGCAGTCGCTCGCGATCGCGTCGGACGTCGCGTTCGACGAGAGGGAGCTCGACAAGGCGCGAGAGCTGCTGACGCGCGCCGCGCCGCTCATGGACGAGCCCTTGCCGGCGGCGGACGCGGACGAAGCGGCGCTGCGCGATCTCGGGGCGAAGCTGCGCGAGAAGCTCGGAGCCGCGCGACCGAGGTTCCGGCCCGGACGATGAAAGCCGCCGCGGTCAAGAAGCTCGCGCTCGCGCTGCCCGAGACGACCGAGGAGGACCACCACGGCTTCCCGTCGTTCCGCGTCGCGAAGAAGATCTTCGCGACGCTGCCGGACGGCGAGCATCTGAACATCATGCTCTCGGCGGACGAGATCGACATGGCCGTCACCACGGACCCCGACGCGTGTGAAGAGCTGTGGTGGGGGAAGAAGCTCGCGGGCGTGCGCGTAACGCTCGCGAACGTCGATCCGAAGCTCGTCGCCGCGCTGTTGCGTGAAGCCTGGCGGCAGCGCGCGCCGGCCCGACTCAGATCGAAAAGGGCCCGCCGGGCGCGGTGATCTCGGCCCAGTTCAGTCCCTCGAGGACGCGCTTGGCTGGCGCCAGGTCTTGGCTTCGCACGTAGACCTCGTACGGCGACGCGCCGAGCGCTCCGCCGAACTCGATGACGCCGTGGTGCCGGCGCACCTCGCACGGGATCGAGCGCACGACCAGCGCGCGCTCGATCCGATCGGCTTCGTGCTTCTTGGCGACGACGACGAGCAGCGCGTCGAAGATCGCGGGCTCCATGGATTCCGGGTATACCGTCAGCGCTTCGCCGGGGTGATCGGCGGCGGCGGGATCGGCGTCTCGCCGCCCTCCGTCTCGCTGAACTCGACCATGTGGTGGCGCACGATGCGGCCGTTCACCACGAAGATCACGTCCTCGGCGATGTTGGTCGCGTGGTCGGCGAGGCGCTCGAGGTTGCGCAGCGCCGCGACGAGGTGCATCACGTCGCCGATGCGGTCGGGGTGCTCGCGCATGAACTGGATCGCTTCGCCGACGAGCTCGCGGTAGAGGCGGTCGGCCTCGGCGTCGGCCTTCCACGTGCGCAGCGCGAGCGCGGCGTCGAGGCGGATCAATGCGTCGAGCCCGTCGCGCACCATTCTCTTCGCGAGCGCCGCGAGCCGCGACACGTCCGGCCGGAAGGGCAGCGGCGGCACGTCGGCGAGCACCTCCGCGCGCTCGGCGATGTTGACCGCGAGGTCGGCCATGCGCTCGAGGTCGGAGTTGATCTTCATGATGCCCGTGATGAAGCGCAGGTCGCGCGCGCCGGGCTGGCGCAGCGCGAGGATGTCGAGGCACATCTCCTCGACCTCGTTCTCGAGGTTGTCGACGACGCTGTCGCCCTCGATCACCTCGCGCGCCAGGCGCGCGTCGCGGTCGAGTAGCGCGACGAGCGACTTGTCGACGGCTTTCTCGACGAGCCCGCCGATGTGGAGGATCTGCTTCGTGAGCTCGGTCAGGTCTTCGCGAGTTTGCTTGGACATGGGCTGTGTCTTTCTCAGGCTCCGGCGGGATCTTCCGCGAGCCGCGGCAGCGTGATCGTAAACGTCGAGCCGGCGCCTTCCACGCTCGTGACCTCGACTTGTCCTCCGTGCGCGCGCACGACGTGCTTGACGATGGCGAGTCCCAGGCCCGTCCCGCCCATCTCGCGCGAGCGCGAGCGGTCGACCCGGTAGAAGCGCTCGAACACGCGCGGCAGCGACGCGGCCGGGATCCCGATGCCCGTGTCGGACACCTCGATCCGCACCTCGTCGCCGCTCTCGACGATCTTCGCGCGCACCTCGCCGCCGGCGGGCGTGTACTTGATCGCGTTCTCGAGCAGGTTCGTGAAGGCCTGCTCGAGGCGCTGGCTGTTCGCGTTCACGATCACGGGCCGCGCGGGGACGGGCGGGATCTCGAGGCGCACGCCCTTCTGCTCCGCGGCGCCGGCGAGCGCGGCCGCGGC
>CAZQHA010000249.1:0-7037 GCA_964592795.1 uncultured Planctomycetaceae bacterium
CGTCGACGCGTGGTTCGACGGCGAGTTCCTGACGACGCAGGAGTTCCCGAGCGTCGACGTGCTCCGCGGCGGATTCGGGCTGATCCTGGGGCCGGGGAGCGCGCGCTTCTCGAACATCCGATTCATGGCTCGCGCTCCGCGCGACCCGGCGTCGCAGATCGAGCGCGAGATCCGCATGGAGGGGCTCATCCAGGACGAGGGCGCGAGCGTCGACGGCAGCTGGCTCGGGCGCGTGCCGCCGTGGCCGAAGATCGGCCGCTGGGTGCAAGGGAAGCGCGAGCGCTGGAACGACAAGGGCCCGGTGCCTCAGCTCTTCGTCCTGTGGAGCATCCCGCAGAACAACCTCGTGAAGATCGACGCGTGGCTCGCGGACCTCGCCGCGCGACACGCCGACGTCGGCCTGGAATTGCTGTGCCTCGCGTCGCCCAACGACGAGAAGGACGTCGACGAGTACTTGAAGTCGCACCCGTTGCCCGGCGCGGTCGCGGTCGACGCGCGCTCGAGCCCCGGCATCGGCGACACGTTCACCGCGTACGCGGTCGATCGATTCAACTTGCCGCGCCTCCTCCTGCTCGACATCGACGGCAAGGTCGTGTGGGAAGGCGACCCGGGCTTCTCGAGCAGCTCGCCCTGGGCCGCGGGTCAGGAGACGTACCTCGACGTCCCGCTCGCCGACTTGATCGCGAAGCGGCGGCTGAAGGAGCTCGTCGCGTGGACGAAGCAGTGGGAGGAGCGCGGCGCCCCCGCGCTCGCGGGCGGCGACGTCGCCACGGCGCTGCCGATCCTGCGGCAGTCGAAGGTCTTCCAAAAAGGCCTGACCGCGGCCGTCGACGAGGCGCGCAAGAAGCTCGACTCGCTCGAGAGCGCGTGCGAGGCGATCGCCGCGACCGCCGCGACGTTCGCGCGCGAGGAAGCCGATCCGGCGATCGAGATCGTCGTGAAGTGGGCACCGCTGCTCGAGAAGCCGATCGACAAGAACACGCAGGTCGCGTTGAAGGCCGTGCGCGACAGCAAGGCCACGAAGGACTGGCACGAGGCGCTGAAGCTCGTCGACCGCATCAAGGCCAAGGCGAAGCCGGCCGACAAGGTGACGCAGGCGCAGGAGTGCGCGGCGAAGCTCGAGTCGATGTCGGGCCGGTTCCCGCGCGAGCTCCTCGCGGACCTCAAGCCCGCGATCGAGGCGGCCGACGCCGCGAAGCTGAACGAGCTCGCGACCGGCGCGGCGCAGCGTCCGTCCCGCTGGCTCCTGTCCGAGTACATGCGCTGGTGAGAGGCGGCTTCCGCTGCGCCGGAGGAT
Source organism: uncultured Planctomycetaceae bacterium (assembly GCA_964592795.1). Classification (GTDB taxonomy): domain Bacteria; phylum Planctomycetota; class UBA1135; order UBA1135; genus JANLUN01. The sequence goes on from CAZQHA010000249.1 coordinate 1,298, forward strand.
TCGCGAGAATCTTCCGCCTATGGTGCTGCGACGACTTCTCGCCCGACTCGCGCTGCGCAAGGCGCGCCCCGGCTACTTCAGCCGCTTCGGGGGCCTGTGGACCGACCGGTTGGACGCCGACGAGCTCACGGCGGCGAAGCTCGCGAGCGGGACGATCACGCCGGCCGACGCGGAGCTCCTGCGCCGCTGGCGCGCCGACGGCTACGTCATCCTCCCGCGCGCGGTCGCGGCGGAGGTCGTCGATCGGATCAACGCGGAGGTCGAGACGATCTGGAACACGCTCGATCCGCGCTTCAAGGTCGAGCGCGGCGGCACGGTGACGCCGCTCGATCCGAAGGCGCGCGGCGCCGCGGCGAAGCTCCTCGACCTGTACGTGCACTCGAAGAGCGCGCGCGAAGCCGCGTTCGCACCCGAGCTCGTCCGCTTCCTCAACATCGTGTTCGAGCGTCCGCCGATGCTCTTCCAGGGCCTGTCGTTCGAGAAGGGCAGCGAGCAGCCGATCCACCAAGACACGGCCTACGTCGTGACGCGATCGCCGATGGAGTTCGCGGCTGCGTGGATCGCGCTCGAGGACATCCAACCCGGCTCGGGCGAGCTCGCGTACTACCCCGGCAGCCACCGCTTGGCGGAACATGTGTTCCCGGGTGGAACGCGCAACTGGCATCGCGAGCGCCACGGCGAGCCGATCCTGAACGAGTATCTCGAGGGCTTGCACACGCGCTCGAAGGCGATGGGGCTCGAGCTCGAGCGCTTCCGTCCGAAGAAGGGCGACGTCCTGATCTGGAGCGCGGACTTGGCGCACGGCGGCTCGCCGATCGAGAACCCGGCGCTGACGCGGCGGAGCTTCGTCTGTCACTATTGCCCGTCCGACGTCGCCCCGTTCTACTTCGCGTCGAATCCGGCGGCGGACAATCGGCGCGCGGAGCACTCGGGCGCCGCGTACGCGAGCTCGCACTATCCCGTCGACGCGGCGGCCGCGCAGCGCTGAGCGCGCAGGCTCACTCGCGCACGCGCACGACGACGCCGCCGTGCGCCGTGTCCTCGCAGCGCGGCAGCGCGCGGCACTGCGGCAAGAGCGCGATCTCGGCCGCCGAGAACGGCGCGCAGATCAGCGTGTCGAGCCCGTACTTGTCGTAGACGAAGCCCGCGCCGCGCGCGTCGCCCGCGCGCAGCTTCGAGAACTGCAGCGAGTACACCGGCCGATCGAGGTAGAGCGAGTAGTGCCAGCCGATCGCGGCGCAGAGGCGCGCCCCGGGCGCGACGCGCGTCGCGACGTCGCGGCAGAACTCGCGGAAGAGCCGATCGCGCGCGGCGATGTTCTCGAAGCCCTCGCGGGGACGGAAATCGATCGCGAGGACCGCGAGCAGGGCCGCCCCGCACGCGATCTTGGCCGCCCGGTGTCAACAGACGACGAGCACGAGCTCGACGGCGAGCGGCACGCACAGGACGAACGGCAGCAGCACGAGGCGGTGCTGGAATCCGAAGTAGATCGAGACGAGCGCGACGTTCGCGGCGAGGAAGAGCTCCGAGGCGCGGCGCTTCGTGACGAGGATCCAGGTTGCCGCGAGCACGACGGCGGCGCCGATCGCGACGTGCGCCGTGGTCACTTCGACCTCGTCGGTCGCCACGAGCCCGCGAGAGTCGGGTGAGTCGAAAAGCTCGTTCTTCGTGCGCAGCCGGTTGCCGATGAGGCCGAGGATCTGCTCGGCGCGGACCGGGATGCGCTCGACGATCGCGCTCAGGGGCAGGCGCGGCGAATTCGGATCGCGCGGGTCCGCGCGCCACATGCCCGACGAGTACGAGTGCACGAAGTTCTGGTCGACGATCTCGTGCGACAGGAGCCGCGCGCATCGAACGTTCCACGGCACGAGCAACGCGACGGCGGTCGCCGCGAAGGGCAGCGCGCGCCGCGTGACGAACGCGGTCCACTCGCTCCGCCTCGGATGCGACGACAGCAGAGCGAGCGCGCGCGCGAGGAGGATCGCGGGCACGAGGAGGATGCTCACCGTCCGCATGTACGCCGCGACCGCGATCATCGCGCCCAGCAGGAGCTCGCGCGCGATCGACGGGCGGCGGCTCGCCCAGCGCTCGATGCACAAGCACGCGAGCACGAGCGCCGCGCCCGGGATGTCCGACATCACCTGGTTCGACAGCCGCCGCACGGTCGGGTTCATCCACACGAGCGCGCAGGCGAGGAACGCGAGCCAAGGTCCGATGCGCGGGCGCACGAGGACGAAGAGCAACGCGACCAGCGCGACGCCGAAAAGGCTCACGACGAAGTTGAGCGCCCAGAAGTCGAGCCCGCGGAGCGCCATCACCGCCGCGATGAGGAGCGGCATGCCGGGCGGGTGCACGGTGAACGGCCGCTCGAGGTACGTGTAGCCTTCGCCCGCGAGCATCGATTTCGCGACGACGATGTAGATCGCCGCGTCGTTCGTGGCGACGTTGGCCTCGTGGTAGCCGTGCACGAGCCACGGCAAGCTCGCGAGCGCGCCGAGGACGAGCAGCGCGAACGCGAGCCTCGACGCGCCGTCCCAGGGCTTGTCGGACGGGTCAGTCACCGTCGGTGTAGCCGAGCTTTTTCAGCGCGTCTTCGTGATCATCGCCACCTTGCATCTCGCGAGCTTCGAGAATCGGAGCGACGTGGCTCGCAAGGAACGCCTGTCGTTGCTGCATCATCTTGGCCACGCCTTCAGGCCATTTCTGCGCGAGATCGTCGTTCTCGCTCCACAGCTCGAAGAGCCGCGGAGCCGATTGTCCTTCGATCAGGCAGCGGTAGTTCTCGCCGGTGATTCCCTCCCAGCGGTTCGGCGCCCCCGGGAATCCGAGCGTGTGTATCGCGATGCGATCTCTCGGAAGCTTCGAACGGAAGAGCGATATGCCGCGATTCGGGCTCGGCGGCAGTCCTAGAGCCTCGAGGATCGTCGGCCACAGGTCGAGATGGCTGACGAGCGATTGGACGGACATCTGCCCGCCCGTATCGAACTCGCCCATCGGCCGACCCGTCTTCGCCGGGTAGCGCAGGATCAACGGCACGCGGACCTGTTCGATGTACAGGTTCTCACCGTGACAGAACCAGTAGTCGTGCTCGCCGAGCGATTCGCCGTGGTCTGCGGTGAGCACGACGAGCGCGTCATCCAGCCAGTTCGCCGCGCGCAGCCACGCGATCAGCGCGCCGAAGCCGTCGTCGAAGTAGCGGATCTCGGCGTCGTAACGCGCGCGGTAGAACGCGGGATCGCGCTCGTCTCCGAGGATCTGGTACGCGGGGAGCTGACCCTTTCCCTTCTGCGTCTTGCCCGGCGTCAGCGGGGGCTCGCCCTGGGGGTCGGGCGGAAACTCGCGCGCGATCTCCTCGGGCGGCGTGTACGGTCCGTGCGGGTCTTGGAAGTGCACCCATAGAAAGAAGCGGTCATTGCCGGCGCGCTTCTGCGCTTCGAGCCAATCGATCGCGGCTCGCGTCGTGTCGGGCGAGACGCGCTCGAAGTTCTTCTCGCGGTTGGCTTCGCGCGAGCGCATCTCGTCGTCGAAGTGCTGGAACCCCTGCGCGACGCCCGCGTCGCCGTGCGAAGCCTCCGGTCGTCGCAACACCCAGTTCGACACGACCGCGCCGGTCGCGATGCCCGCGTCGCGCGCGAGCTCGGCCAGCGTGACGGCGGCCGGTGGAAGCGGGAATCGATTGCCGCCCGGCACGCCGATCTCGTCCGGCAGTCGGCCGGTCATGAGGCTCGAGATCGACGGTCCCGTCCACGGCGAGGTGGAGTACGCGCGCTCGAACACGACGCCGCTCTGCGCGAACGCGTCGACCTCGGGGCTCGTGGGCTCGCCGTAGCCATACACGCCGAGCCGGTCCGCGCGGAGCGTGTCGCACGTGATCAGCACGACGCGGCGCGCGGGAGCGACCGGTGCGTCATCCGAGCACGACGCGTACGCCGCGAGCCCGATCAGCGCGAGCACGACCTGTCGATGGCACGACGCGCGATGGAACATGCGCCGGGATTGTAGGGAGGCGTCACCCGATCATCGAGGCGCCGCGCGCAGCTCGACGCCGACGAGCACGAGCCACACCGTTTGCCCGAGCACGAACGCGCCGAGTCGCGAGGGTCGGGATCGCGGCCGCGACCAACGCGTCGCCGCCCAGCCGTTCGCTGCGCATTGATTCTCCTCGCATCGGTCGGGATCATTCGCGCGCTTTCGCGCATCGTCTACGACCATGTCCAGCATGAAGGAGAACCGACCGTGATCACCGGCGCGCACTCGATCCTCTACAGCAAGAAGCCCGAAGCCGACCGCGGCTTCCTGAAGGACGTGCTCGGGCTGCCGAACGTCGACGTCGGCGACGGCTGGCTGATCTTCGGATTGCCGCCGTCGGAGGTCGCGGTCCATCCGTCGAGCAAGAACGGTCTCCACGAGCTCTATCTGATGTGTGACGACGTCGAGGCGTTCATCGCGCGGATGAGGAAGCACAAGCTCGCGTGCAGCCCCGCGCGCGACCTGGGGTGGGGGATCCTGACGCAGCTCACGCTGCCCGGCGGCGGGAAGCTCGGCGTCTACCAGCCGCGTCACGCGCGGCCGAAGTCCGCGAAGGCGAGCCCGGCGCGCGCGAAGCCGAAGAAGCCGGCGGCGCGTGCGCGCAAGCGCTGACCGGGATCACGATGCGCGCAGCGCTTCGACGTGCTCGCGCGCGTGGTTCCATTCTTGCCGCAGGACGTCGGCGATCGTCACCGTACGCAGCTCGCCTTCCGGCTCGTCGCGCAGCCGCACGGTGCGCGCGAGCGCGTCCGGGAGCGGCTCGATCTGCGCGACGACGTACGCGTTGAGCGCCTCGAGCAGAGCGATCGCCGGCCCGATCGGCTTCCGGTCGTAACCCATCTGCTCCATCCACTTGCCGAACGGCAGCATCCAGGACCAGTCGTACACCGACCCGGGGCTGCCGAGTCCCGCGACGACGATGCTCGCGGCGACGACGTTCGCCTCCACGATGTGGTGGACGAGCTCGCGGATCGAGAAGGGTGAGCCCGGCGGGCGGGCGTCGAGCTCGGCTTCCGAACGGCCTGCGGAGAAACCCTGGACGAGTCCGACGATCGACCGCCAGTCGTCGAGCGTGCTCTGATCCGAGCGCGTCATGCGGACGTCCAGGCTACACGGGCGCGGGGCCCGCAACGCCGTCCCGAAGATTGCAACTTACATGGACGCTGGCTGCCCCGCGCGATAGCTTCTCGCGCCGAGAGAGCCGGTAGCCGCGCCCGCGACTTCGTGCTCGCCGTCCGCAGCAACCGTGAGCCGCAACATGACACGACTTGGACTCTGCATTCGTCTCCGCCCGCAACTGGTTTCGTTCGCGTTCGCCGGCGCCGCGATCTTCTTCGCGTCGGGCGTCGCCGCGGGTCAATCGCGCGCTTCTCTCGACGGATTCACCGCCGGCGTCGGCGTGGATTGCTCGACGCCCGGCGGGCGCGCGGTGCTGATCTCCGATTCGTTCGCGCGCAACGCGCCGCCGTTCCGCGTGTTCCCGATCGCGCTCAACAATCCGGCCGCCGGCGGCGTGCTCGTGGCGCAGATTCCGGGCGGACCGGCGAACTGTGCGACCGGCGCGGCGGCGGGCGCGCTCGCCGACGCGTGTTGCGTGATCGTCTCGAACCAGGCCGGCGGCGGAGGCTGGCTCTACACGCCGAACGACGGCAACCCCGCGGCGAGCGAGCTGCGGTTCCTGCCCTCGCAGACCTACACGTCGTACGGCAGC
>CAZQHA010000250.1:0-7037 GCA_964592795.1 uncultured Planctomycetaceae bacterium
ACTGGCTCGTCGTCAACCGCGAAGGCGATCCGAACTGGTGGGCGGCCCTCGACGTGATGCGCCGCTTGACTCCGCTCACCGAGGGCGAGACGCGCCGCGTCGACGTCGGCTCGCCCGCGCGCTCGGCCGTCTGGCGCGGCAATTTGCGCACGCGCGGCGGCGAGCTCACGACGCGTGCGTACACGATCGGGGTGACGCACACCGGCACGAACTCGTTCACGGAGTTCCAATTCGAAGCCGGAGCGCCGTTCGAGCTCGCGCTGGAGCCGGGAACGTACGGCGTGTCCGTCACTCTGTCAGGCGGCTCGCAGCTCGGCATCCCGATGCCCGACGTGTTGGTCGGCGGTCAGGACTTCGACGCGGATCTCGTGGTGCCCGGCGCACGCGTGCGCGGAACGGTGATCGGTTGGACGGCGAACGTTCCGGGCGAGCGCTACCCGCGCCGACTCGAGATCGCGATTCGACCGCGCGGAGAGACGTACGGCATCCGCACGGTCGACGTGGACGACGATGGAAGCTTCGTGTTCGATGCGGTCCCTGCCGGAGCGTGGACGGTGACGACGCATCCCTTCGATCTCGCGCCGGGAAGCGCCTCGGAGGTCATCGTGAGCGACGCCGACGTGGACGTGCCGCTCTCGATCTCGGTGAGCGCAGTGATCCGCTAGCTAGAGGTTGCCCAGGCTGATCGCGCCCGTCGGGCAGTTGCGCGCGCAGGAGTGGTCGCGCGTGCACTCGTAGTTCGAGAGCTTGCGCACCGAGGCCTTCTCGCCGTGCGCCCAGTAGGCGTCGGTCTCGCAGACCATCTCGCACATGCCGCAGCCGATGCACTTCATCGGGTCGATGCGGATCGACACGTAGTCGCGCGGCGTCACCGGGCACGCCAGTCCCTCGACGACCCGCGGCACGACGAGATCGCGCGTCGCGGCGTGCGACGTGAGGACCTTGACCGCCTCTTCCTCGCCCTGCTGCACGACCTCGCGCACGGTGCGGAAGTCGAAGCGCGAGGTGTGCGACACCTTGGGTTGAATGAGCGCCACGCGGTAATCCACGTGCATGTGCAGCGACTGCTCGACCAGCACTTCCTCGACGATCTCGAAGGTGCGGTAGAGCGTGCTGATCATCTTGTTCTTGTAGTCGGGCGCCTTGAACGTGCCCTTCAGCGACAGGTCGACCGCGATGATCAGGTCGGGCTTGAGCGTCTTCGCGAACCGCAGCGGCACGGAGTCGACCATGCCGCCGTCCATGTAGTTGAACCCGTCGCGCTCGTACGGCTCGAAGATGCCCGGCAGCGCGCACGAGCTGTACACCGCGTCGACGAGCGAGATGTCGTCGAGCCCGGGCGTGCCCCAGAAAACGGTGCCGCCGGTCTCGAGGCGCACGGCGTTGCAGAAGAACGGCACCGCCATGTCCTTGAACTCGATCTCCGGCAGGATGCGCTTCAGGCTCGAGCGGAACGTGTCGCCGCGGTACATGCTCTGCGCGCGCATGCCCTTGAGCAGGAACTTGACGAAGTTCAGCCGGAAGTAATCTTCCTTCTGCACCGCCGCGACGAGCGCCTCGATCTTGTCGACCGGGTAGCCGCCGGCCGCCATCGCGCCGACGAGCGCGCCGATCGACGTGCCCACGATGGCGTCGTACTCGATGCCGAGCGTGCGCAGCGCGCGCAAGACGCCGACGTGCGCCATGCCGCGCATGCCGCCGCCGCCGAGGACGAGCACGGTGCGCGGGCGGTGCTGGGAGCGTTGGCCGGGATGCCGGAGGCTGTAGCCGGTCTCGAAGAGGTTCGGGTGGGACACGCGGGGACGGAGTGGGGACTGCCGTGGCTCTTTATCGTCGATCGGAGCTTCATTGGGTGAACTCGGGCGGCGAATTCAAGTCCACCCGGCGAAAGCTCCAGTCTTGAGGTCGATCGCTCGAACTTGCAGCCTGTGGCCATGAGCTCCAGTACCGGCATCTCGCGCGAGTGGCTGCAGCTCTCGCGCGCGCCCTTGTCCGAGCAGCGCCGTATCCAGGACGCCGCGCTCCAGCGCTACGTCCGCGAGGAGCTCTACCCGTTCTCGGCGCACTACCGGCGGATGTTCGACGCCGCCGGCGTCAAGCCGCGCGACATCCGGACCGTCGACGACCTGCGGCGGCTGCCGCTGACGACCAAGCAAGATCTTCTCGCCGCGCAGATCGACCCCGAGCGCAAGCGCGACTTCGTCCTGGTCCCCAGCCCCGCCCGGATCAAGGAGCACTGGCCGTTCTCGCGCAAGCTCGCGCTCGTTCTCGGCGGCGCCAAGGCGCGCGAGCTCGTCCGCTTCAGCTACACGCCGAACTTCCTGACGTTCACGACCGGACGATCGAGCGACCCGGTCGTGTTCGCGTACACGCCGCACGACCTCGACCTCTTGAGCGAGACCGGCGCGCGCATCGTCGACATGCTCGGACTCGAGGATCCCGGCGACCGGCTGCTGAACCTTTTTCCGTTCGCGCCGCACCTCGCGTTCTGGCAGACCGCGTTCGGAGGATTCCGCACCGGGCGCCTCGTCGTCTCGACCGGCGGCGGCAAGGTCATGGGCACCGCGGGGAACTTGAAGCTCGCCGCGCGCATCGATCCGGCCGTCCTCATTGGGACGCCGGGGTTCATGTACCACCTTCTGCGCGAGGCGCGCGATCGCAAGACCTGCCTCTCCAAGGTGAAGCTCGTCGTGCTCGGCGCGGAAAAAGTGACCCCCGGATTGAAACGCAAGATGGCCGAGGCGCTGGAAGCCTGCGGCGCGAAGGACGTGAAGATCTTCGGCACGTACGGCTTCACCGAGGCGCGCCAGGCCTGGACCGAGTGCGCCGCGGGGCACGACGAGTCGACCGGCTACCACACCTACCCCGACCTCGGGATCTTCGAGGTGATCGACCCGCGGACGCTCGAGCCCGTCGGCCCGGGTCAGACCGGCGAGCTCGTGTACACGCCGATCGCCGGCCACGGCACCGTCGTGTGCCGCTATCGGACGGGCGACGTCGCCGTCGGAGGGATCACGACGGAGCCGTGCCCGTTCTGCGGCCGCACCGTGCCGCGCATCTCCTCCGAGCTGCGCCGCGCGACCGACCAGCGCTCGATGAACCTGACGAAGATCAAGGGCACGCTCGTCGACCTGTCGCACATCGGGAGCGTCCTCTCGAACTTCGCCGAGGTCGAGGAGTGGCAGGTCGTCCTGAAGAAGAAGAACGACGACCCCCACGAGCTGGACCAGTTCTTCGTGCGCCTCTCGCTGCGGCCAGGGGCGGATCGAAACGCGTTCGACAAGCGCGCGCGCGAGGAGCTCCTCGAAGCCACCGAGGTCACTCCGAACGCCTTCGAGTACCACACCACGCCGGAGATGTCCGAGCTCCTGGGCATGGAAACCGAGATGAAGGAAAAACGTTTCGTCGACCTCCGGCCGAAATAGGAGGGCGCCCATGCCTCCCGTCCCCGCCGTACGCACCATCGTCCTCGCCGCAGGCCTCCGCACCCCGTGGGTCCGCGCCGGGGGTGCGTTCGCGGCCGAGGACGCGGGCCATCTCGGAGCCCTCGTCGCGCGCGAGCTGATCGCGCGCACCGGCATCGACCCGAACGCGATCGACGAGGTCATCGCGGGCTGCGCCGGTCCGCCGCACGACCAGGCGAACGTCGCGCGCGTGCTCGCCATGCGCGCCGGAGTGCCGGCCCACGTGCCGGCGCGCACGGTCGCGCGCAACTGCGCGAGCGGCATGGAGGCCCTGACCAGCGCGATCACGTCGATCGAGGCCGGCCGCGGCGAGATGTTCCTGTGCGTCGGCGTCGAGATGATGAGCCGCTTCCCGCTGCTCTACGGCGACAAGATGACGCGCCTCTTCGCCGATCTGGCGCGCGCCAAGTCGCCCGCCGGCCGCGTGCGGGCGATCGCGAGCTTCCGTCCGGCGTTCCTGAAGCCGCGCATCGGCTTGATGGAAGGGCTCACCGATCCGATCTCGGGCCTGATCATGGGCAAGACCGCCGAGCTGCTCGCGCGCGAGTTCGAGATCTCGCGCGAGGACGCGGATCGGTTCGCGTGCGAGAGCCACTCGCGCGCGCGGATCGCCCGCGAGCGCGGGCGACTCGCCCGCGAGATCGTGCCGGTGCTCCCGCTCGGCGCGCGCTCGAAAGAGGGCCCGCCGAGGTCGGTCGAGCACGACGACGGCATCCGCGACGGCCAAACCGTCGATGCGCTGGCGCAGCTCAAGCCGTACTTCGAGAAGCCCGACGGGCGCGTCACCGTCGGCAACTCGTGCGGGATCACCGACGGCGCGTGCGCGCTGCTCGTGACGACCGCGGACCGGGCCGCAAAGCTCGGCCTCGCGCCGCTCGCGCGCATCGTCAGCTTCGCCTACGCCGGTCTCGATCCGGCGCGCATGGGACTGGGACCTGTGTTCGCGACCGCGAAGGCGCTCGACGCGGCGGGGCTCGCGCTCGACGACATGGACGCGATCGAGCTCAACGAAGCGTTCGCGGCGCAGGTGCTCGCGTGCCGCAAGGCGTTCGCGAGCGGCGCCTTCGCGCGCGAGCACCTGGACCGCGCCGAGGCCGTCGGCGAGCTCGACCTCTCGATCACGAACATCAACGGCGGCGCGATCGCGCTCGGACATCCCGTGGGCGCGACCGGCGCGCGCATCGTGCTGACCGCGGCGCACGAGCTCGCCGAACGGAAGGGACGCTACGCGCTCGCGACGCTGTGCATCGGCGGCGGACAGGGCGGCGCGGTCGTGCTCGAAAGGATGGCGGCGTGATCGACACGACCGGGCTGCCGATGCCGCCGAATGCGCCGCCGGAGCGCGCGTGCATCCGCATCGAGCGGCCCCAGACCGCTCTCGCCGTGCTCGTCCTCGATCCCCCCCATCGATCGCTCGCCGTCCTCGACCTGCCGCTCCTGCGCGACCTCGATCTCGCGCTCGACGAGATCGAGCGCGACGCGTCGCTGCGCGGGATCGTGATCACCGGCCGCGACTCGAAGAGCTTCGCGGCGGGCGCGGACATCGACGCGCTCGCGTCGCTGACGGATCCCGCGCTCGTCGCGCGCGTCGTCGAGCTCGGACAGCGGATCTTCGACAAGCTCGCGCGGCTCTCACTGCGCGGCCGTCCGTTCACGAGCGTCGCCGCGATCGGCGGCGCCGCGCCCGGGGGCGCGTGCGAGCTCGCGCTCGCGTGCGACTGCATCGTCGCGACGAATGCGCGCGAGACGAAGATCGGGCTGCCCGAGACGCAGCTCGGCATCCTGCCCGCGTGGGGCGGAACGAACCGCCTCCCGCGCAAGATCGGCGTGCCGGCGGCGGTCGAGGCGATCCTGTCGGGCCGCCTGTACTCCGCCCGCGAGGCGCAGAAGCTCGGCATCGTCGATCGCCTGGCGTTCCCCGAGGACCTCCTGCGCGTCGCGTCGCAGATCGCGCTCGGCAAGAGCCGCTGCCCGAAGAAGAAGCGCGCCGTCGCGCGATTCCTGGTCGACAAGGACCCGCTCGCGACGCGCTTCATCGCGAAGACCGCGCGCAAGCAGGTGATGGCGCGCACGCGCGGGAAGTACCCCGCGCCGCTCGCCGCGCTCGAGATCGCCGCGCGCGCGCCGCACACGCCGCTCGAGAAGGGCCTCGCGGACGAGGCGCGCGCGGTCGAGCACCTGGCGATCGGGCCGGTGTGCAAGAACCTGATCACGCTCTTCAAGCTGTCGGAAGAAGCGAAGAAGCTGCGGCTCTTGCCCGACGGCACGAGCGCGGAGGCGCCCGAACGCGCGGGCGTTCTCGGCGCGGGCGTGATGGGCCGCGGCATCGCGAGCCTGGCCGCCGAGCGCGGCGTGTGGACGCGGCTCTTCGACATCGTGCCGGCCGCGCTCGACCAAGCGCTGACCGAGCACCGCGGCGCGGTGCTCGACAAGAAGCGCAAGCGGCGCCTGGAGCCCGCGCAAGCCGACGAGGCGATCGATCGATTGGACGTCACGCGCGACCTCGGGGGCTTCGCGCGCTGCGAGATCGTGATCGAGGCCGTCGCCGAGAAGCTCGAGGTCAAGCAGCAGGTCTTCGGCGAGATCGCGAAGCAAGTGTCGGACGACGCGATCCTGGCGACGAACACGTCGTCGCTCTCCGTCGATCGCATCGCGGAGCTCGTCCCGCACCCCGAGCGCGTCGTCGGACTGCACTTCTTCAACCCCGTGAAGAAGATGCCGCTCGTCGAGATCGTGCGCGGGAAGGCGACCGATCAGCGCGTCGTCGCGGAGTGCGCCGCGCTGTGCGTCGCGCTCGGCAAGACGCCGGTCGTCGTCGCCGACGTCGCGGGCTTCCTCGTCAACCGGCTGCTCGGACCGTACCTCGACGAGGCGCTGCGCCTCTTCGCGGGCGGCGTCGAGCCGGCGCGCATCGAGCGCGCGGCGGTCGAGTTCGGCATGCCGATGGGACCGCTGGCATTGCTCGACGAGGTCGGCTTCGACATCGCGTCGCACGCGGCGGCGTCGCTCTTCCGCGCGTACGGGGCGCGCATGTGGCCCAGCGACGCGCTCGAGGCCTTCGCCAAGGAGAAGCGCCTCGGCAAGAAGACGACGCGCGGCTTCTACGTGCACCCGGTCGAATCGAGGGGCTCGAAGTCGAAGGCGCGGCCCGCGCTCGCCTCGGACCTCGCGCGCTTCATTCCGGCGGGCGCGCCGCGCGTCGGCGCGCTGTCCGACGACGAGATCGTCGACCGGCTGATGCTCGCGATGCTCAATGAAGCCGCGCGCTCGCTCGACGAGGGCGTCGTCGCGAGCGCGCGCGAGCTCGACCTCGCGACCGTGTTCGGGATGGGCTTCCCGCCGTTCCGCGGCGGGCTCCTGCGCTGGGCCGACACGATCGGGGCGCAGGACGTGACGGCGCGCTTGGAGATGATCGCGAAGGCGCCCGACGTCGTCGCGCGGGCGAACGGCAGCGGCGTGGCGCGATTCGAGCCGTGCGAGCGGCTCGCGCGGATGGCGCGAACGCGCGAGACGTTCCACTAGGAGCCTGTCCGAATAATCGCTAAACCAGCCGATGGAGCAAGTAGGAGCTCG
>CAZQHA010000251.1:0-7017 GCA_964592795.1 uncultured Planctomycetaceae bacterium
GGCATCGCCGGACGCATCTACGTCGTCACGAACGACGATCCCGACGACGACATCGACTCGGGCGACGCGGCCGACGTGGTGATCGTGCGCTCGAACGACTTCGGAGCGAGCTGGTCGGCGCCGACGAAGGTCGACGACGCGCCGGCGGACGTGTTCACCGTGATGCCGACGGCCGCGATCGATCCGGTGAGCGGCGCGATCGTCGTCACGTGGTACGACTCGCGCAGCGGAGCGACCGGCGCGAGCGGCGACCTCCTGCTCGATCTGCGCGCACGGGCGAGCTGGGACGGCGGCCTGCAATGGCTGCCGTCGATCGACATCAACGACGGACAGTTCGATCCGGGTCAGTCGACGTCGTGCCGCTTCTGCTGCAACGTCGGCGATTGCGCGGCCGCCAGCCCGATCACGATACGAATCGGCGAGTACAACGGCGTCGCGTTCGGCCAGTGCTCCGCGCACATGGTGTGGGCCGACAACCAGACGTGCGGCGGCGGCGCGAACCCGATCGACTACTTCTACGACCGCGACGAGGAGCTGGGCGGCGACCTGACGCCGCCGACCTTGATCTGTCCGCCGAACACGCAGATCGGCTGCGACGACTCGACCGATCCGACGGCGACGGGATTCGCGACGGCGACGGACGACTGCGACCTCGATCCCGACATCGGGTACGTCGACGAGATCCTGCCCGGCAACTGTCCGCCGAGCATCACGCTGTACTCGATCCGCCGCATTTGGAACGCGTTCGACCTGGCCGGGAACATCAACACATGCGAGCAGATCATCTCGATCGTCGACGCCGACGCGCCGGACGTCGTGGTGCCGGCGCCGCTCGTCATCAACGACGTCACGAACGGCGGCGTGAGCTCGACGGCGAAGATCATCCAGAACTGGGTCGAGCAGGCGCACGCGACCGACGAGTGCAGCAAGGCGACGCTCACCGTGATCATGCCCGACGTCTTCCCCGCCGACTGCGGCGGCAAGACGACGCAGGTCACGTTCGCGGTGAACGACGAGTGCGGCAACTCCGACTTCGCGGTGTCGAGCGTGACGGTGTTCGTGAAGCCGAGCGCCGGCATTCCGTTCTGCTTCGGAGACGGGACGGGAACGGCGTGTCCGTGCGCGAACACGGGCCTCGCCGGCCACGGCTGCGACATCGCGCAAGCCACGGGCGGCGTGTGCCTCTCGGCGCAGAACTTCGCCCCGAACGGGATCGGCGGCGGCTCCGTCGATCTCCTGGCGACGAACTTCCATCCGAACACGGTGCCGCTCGTGCTCGGGATCACGAGCCAGAACCTCGCCGCGGGCATGGGCGGCCAGCCGTTCGCGGACGGACTCCTGTGCGTCGGCTCGCCGTTCTTCCGCGTCGGGACGAAGGTCGCCGAGGACGGCTTCGTGAAGATGCACGTCGTGCACGGCGGCGGGCCGGGACGCTGGCACTACCAGCTGCGCTTCCGCAACAACCCGATCGCGTTCTGCGATCCGGCGGAGACGATCAACTTCTCGAACGCGGTGACGCTCGACTGGTAGCGGCTGCGCCGGAACCAACGTCGCTCATTGCACTCGAACGGCTCGGCTCACAGCTCGCGAACGCTCAATTTACGAGCTTGGGCCGTCCGGTTTCGATTCGCCGTCCATCTGGAAGTCTGACTTCCAGGCTCATCTCCTTCGGATGGACGACGCGAAAGGTGCTCAATGATCCACTTCGAGACTTGGTTGGCTCTGTTCACTCTCGTCAGCGCAGGATCCGCGCACGCGCAGGGCCTCATGGGAGGCGGCGGTCTCCCGCCGCCCGTGCAGTGCATCAGCGACGCCGAGTGGACTCGTGCGCTCCAGTTGGTGAACGACTACGAACGCCGCACCGCATCGACTCTGCTCGCGGCGCCGGAGAAGTTCACGTTCTATCCGGTGGGCGGCCGGCTCTACCGCGACCTGTTCACGATGAATTTCAACGACTTGCTGCCCGGGCCGGGGATCCGCGACTGGGACTGCACCGACTACACGTACAACGGGCACAACGCGACGGACACCGGCCTGCGCACGTTCGGCGAGCAAGCGATCGGCGTGCCGGTGTTCGCCGCCTTGAACGGCATCGTCATCGCGACGCACGACGGCGAGGACGACATGCACACGTCGTGCAGCGGCACGGCGAACTCCGTCATCATCGACCACGGCGGAGGCCGCAAGTGCTACTACTGGCACCTGCGCAAGAACAGCGTGCAGGTGAGCCCCGGCCAGGTCGTGAAAGCCGGTGAGCAGATCGGACTCGTGGCGTCGAGCGGCTGCAGCACCGGACCGCACCTGCACTTCGGGACGTACGACAACAACCAAGCGATCGAGCCCTACGCCGGGCCGTGTCGCCCCGGCGAAAGCGACTGGGTCTCGCAGACCCCCATCGAGCGCGGCTTGTACGTAGGGGATCTCAACCTCACGAACGTCGACCTCGCCGGCTATCCGCCACCGCCGTTCGATATTCCGCGCGCGGGGACGTTCGTGCAGGGCTCGCAGATCGTCCGCTTCTTGGCGAGCCTGCACAATCTGCCCGCGGGCATCACATGGCGCGTCCGATTCCAGCGCCCCGACGCAACCATCGCGCTCGACTCGGGAACCGTCACGTCCCAGAACCCGTTCTTCCGTTGGATGTGGTTGTGGTGGGCGTACCCGGTGAACCTGGACGCGATCGGCACGTGGCACGTGTTGCTCGACATCAAGGGGAGCACGCTCGTCGACGCGCCGTTCGACGTCGTCGCGAGCGCCGAAGAGATCGTCAATCGAGCGCCCTACCCCATCGGGATCGAGCTGTGGCCGCGGACGCCGCGATCGACGAACGTCGTCATCTGCCGCGTGCTCACCGATCTGGTCGTCGACGATCCCGACTACGACATCGTGCGGTACCGCTACGTGTGGAAGCTGAACGGCAACGTCGTGCGCGACGTCACCACGGCGGGACACGCGGACGTGTTTCCGCGGGACACGGCGCCGAACGGCTCCATGCTCAGCTGCGAGGTCACCGCGACGGACGGCACGGATTCCGCGCCGACGGTCGTCGACAGCGTGCGAATCGGATGGATGCCGGAGGGCGCGCAGCAGAAGCCGTGAGTGATCACGCCGGGTTCACTCGAGCGCCGCGCGCGTCGGGACCGCGAGCCTGACCGAGATCGGCGAAGGACGGCGCGAGCTCACGAGGACTGCTCGTCTCCAGGTCTGCGCAATCGGCAGCGCCTACCTGGAACACGAGCATCTCGCTCCGGGCTTTTCATGAGCACATTCCCCCACTGGGGCCGTGGAACGGCGACGCCTAGAACGTCCGCCATGACGGCCGAGCCCCAGTTCTTGCACGAGAAAATGTCCGCCTTCGAGTTGATTCAACTCTGCGGCGAGCTTCGCGAGTTGCTGAAGCGTTCCGAGGAGAAGATCGAGCTCACCGAGGCGGTGCTCGCGGAAAAGTTGGGCGTCGCCAGCACGACGAAGCCCGCGGCTGGCGCCACTCTGACTGGGCTTGGCAACGACGTCTCTTTCTTGTGGCCGCAGCCGGCGAAGCCCGATTCGCCTTCCGGTTAGGCGCTGGACGCGGCGCTCGATTGGTAGAACGACGGCGTTGACCACGCCGGACCTACTGATCTCCTGGTGGACCGTCGCGGCCGTCTACGGCGCGGCGAGCCTCGTGACGTTCGCCGCGTACGGCATCGACAAGGCGCTCGCCGGGTCGGGTAAGCGTCGCGTGCCCGAGCGCACGTTGCACGGACTGGAGCTGTGCGGCGGATGGCCCGGAGCGCTGCTCGGGATGCGCGCGTTCCGGCACAAGACGGCGAAGACTTCGTTCCGCGTCGTGACGTTCGTGATCGTCGCGCTGCACGCGGCGGCGTGGACCTTGTACTTCACGCGCAGCCCTTGAACTCCGAATGGCTGGGCGAGTAGGCGCTCGTCCGCCGACCGTACGCACAAGATCCTGGTCGGAGTACGGCGCACGCCAACGCGTCCGAGCGGTCGCGAGTCGTTACGGTCTCGTCCGAGCCGATCACCACAGCCACCACGCGACGCCGCGTCGCTCTCCGGAGCAGAACCATGCAGATTCACTCCGTGCGCACTCTCCTCGTTTCGAGCTCCGTCTTCGCGTGCGCGCTCCTGTGCTCCGCGCTGACGTTCGGTCAACGACAGCCGGTGCCGGGGCCGAGCTCGATCGGTCCCGCCGGCGGACACATTCCGACGGGTGCGACCTTGAAGCCGCGCTGCACCGGGCTCTTGTATCCGATGCCGACGTTCATCACGCGCGGCTCTCCGTACTCGTTCGGCGTCGGCGACCACCACGGCGATGGAGACCAGGACCAGGCGGTCGCGCAGCCGAGCGCGGACAGCGTTTCCGTCCATCTGAACCAAGGCATGGACAGGTTCGTCACGCACTCCACGTACTCGACGGGAGACGGTCCGCAGTCGATCGCGATCGCCGATCTCGACGGCGACGGAGACAGGGACCTCGCCGTCGCGAACTCGGCCACGAACAACGTGGCGGTGTTGCTGAACCGAGGGACTGGGACGTTCGTGGCGCACGGCACGTACGGAACGGGTCAGTATCCGTGTTCCGTCGCGGCCGCCGACCTCGACGGCGACGGAGATCAGGACTTGGCGGTCGCCAACCGCCAAGCGGACAGCATCTCTGTCCTGCGCAATCTGGGCGCAGGCTCGTTCGCGCCGCACGTGACGTACGCGACCGAGGAGGAGCCCGTGTCGCTCGCGATCGGCGACCTCGACGGCGATGGCGACGAGGACATCGTCGCCGCGGAACGACAGATGTGGGCATCCGCCTGGACCGTCTCTGTGTTCAAGAATTTCGGCGGCGGCACCTTCGCCCCGCGCGTGAAGTACGCGACGACGCCGCTTCCCTCCCACGTCGAGCTCGGTGACCTGGATGGCGACGGAGATTTGGACTTGGCGGTGTCGAGCTCGGGAACGAGCGATCTGTCCGTGCTCCTCAATCCGGGCAATGGCTCGTTCAGTCCGGACGTGCGATACCCGACTCTCGAAAACGGCCGCTGGGTGGCGATCGGCGATATCGACGGGGACGGCGACAGGGACTTGGCCGTCGCGTGCGGGCTGGGTTGGTCGACGCTGATGAATCAAGGTGCGGGCACGTTCGCGCCGCAGGTCGTCTATGGGAATGGATTGGGCGCGAGCTGCGTCGCGATCGAGGATTTCGACGGCGACGCGGAGAACAACTTGGCGGTCTCGGGACTGGGGCTTTCCACGCTCACCGTGCTGCCGAATCTGGGAGGAGGCTCGTTCGCGACGTTTGCGACGTACCACACGGGACGCGGACCGTACTCGGTCGCGATCGACGATCTCGACGGCGACGGCGACAAGGATCTGGCGATCGCGAACTCGGGGGTGGGAGACGAGTACACCCTGCCCGGCAGCGTCTCCGTGCTGCTCAACCAGGGTCCGGGCTCGTTCGCGCCGCAGGTGTCGTACCCGACCGGAGACTTGTCGTCCTCCGTCGCGATCGGTGATCTCGATGGCGACGGCGACAGGGATCTGGCGGTGGCGAACACCGCTTCGGACGGCGTATCCGTGCTCCTCAACCAAGGCTTCGGAACGTTCGCGGCGCAGGTGATGTACGGGACGGGCATCGATCCGAAGTCCGTCGCGATCGGCGACCTCGACGGGGACGGCGACCGCGACCTCGCCGTCGCGAACTTTGGATCCGACAGCATCTCCGTGCTGCTCAACCAGGGCTCCGGAACGTTCGCGACGCACGTGACGTACGGCGCCGGAGTCAAGCCCGCGTCCGTCGCGATCGACGATCTCGACGGAGTCGGCGACAAGGATCTCGCCGTCGCGAACTTCGGATCCGACAGCGTCTCCGTGCTGCTCAATCAAGGCTCAGGAACGTTCGCGACGCACGTGATGTACGGGACGGGTCGAGGTCCCGCTTCCGTCGCGATCGGCGATCTCGACGGGGATGGAAAGAAGGACGTCGCGGCCGCCAACACGAACTCGAACAATGCCTCCGTTCTCCTGAACGTGGGCGGAGGATCGTTCGCGCTGCACGCGACGTACGTCGTCGGATCCGCGCCGGTGTCCATCGCGCTCCGCGACCTCGACCGCGACGGCGACGAGGATCTGGCCGTCGCGAACAAGCTCTCGTCGACCGTCTCCCTGCTCCTGAATCAGGGCTCCGGCACGTTCGCGACGCAATGGATGCACACCACCCAGGCCTTCCCCAGTTGCGTCGCGATCGGCGATCTCGACGGTGACGGGAACAGGGACCTCGCACTGCCGAGCCTCGTCATCCCGAACGAGGTCGCGGTGCTCCTCAATCTGTGTCCGTGACGCGGTTCGGAACGCGCGACGCATGACGGCATCGCAACGACGGGTCAGCCGACTTCGCGATCCGACAGTCGGTCGGGTGCTTGGTTCGTGAGAAACCAGTGCAGAGCGCGCACCGCTCCGGTCGCGTGCGCACCCCAGTGCGAGCGCAATCCGAAGCTCCACTCCCAGACGGCGTTCGCCCGATCGCCGCGCTCGTGCGCGCGCAGCCCGGTCACGACGTCGCGGTAGATGTCCGCCAAGTCGTCCGCCAGGCTCCCGATCACCGGTTCGTCGTCGGGGACTTCCGTGGGGTCGAACACCTCACTGTAGTTGTCGAGTGGAAGCCGTGCGGCGGCTCGATAGGCTTTGCGCCAGTCCTCGTCGCTGACACGCGGGGTGTCCTCGCGATCCTCGAGATCGTCCGACCACTCGGGCGGCAACGCGAGGCCGGCGCGGTAGAGCTCGAGCAGTCGAATCAGACACTCCCGCGCGGCGTCGGCGCCCTCGTCCTTCCCCGCCAGGAGCCACAGCTCGAAGGCGAGCGCTTCGTCTGCGAATCTCGCGACGGCGTCCGGAGATTCGTTGCGTCGTGCTGCGGACATCGGTTCTCGCGAGCGTGTCGAGCCCCACGGTTCGACGGAGATCATACGAACTCGCCGCCGCGGGCAAAGCCCGTGGCGGCGTGGTCGATGCGTCCGTGCGACGCGCACG
>CAZQHA010000252.1:0-7002 GCA_964592795.1 uncultured Planctomycetaceae bacterium
GACCATCAAGGTCGGCGAGATGATCTGCGGCCGAGTGGTCGACGATGCGGGCCAGGGAATCCCCGAAGCGCGCATCACCGCGATCGGGTTCTCGAGCACTCAGCAGAGCGCGCGCGGCGACGCGGTCGCGGACGCGAAGGGCGACTTCTGCCTCGAGAACCTGACTCCCGGTCCATACAACGTGATGGCGGTCGCCAAGGGCTTCCGCGCGGAGCGCAACCAGCGCGTCGAGACCGGCACGAACAACGTGACGCTCGAGATGATCCGCGAGCCGAACGTGTCCGGCCAGGTGGTCGACGCGCAGACGAACGCTCCGGTCACCGCGTTCACCGTCCGCATGCGCTTCTTCTACGGACCGGGACTGCCGACCGCTCCGAGCGAGATCAGCCAGACGTTCAACAGCCCGACCGGCGAGTTCACGATCGAGGGCGTTCCGCAGGCCGAATGGGTCATCGAGGGCCAGGCGCCCGGCTACGCGCCGAGCTTCTCGAACAACTTCACGCTCGCGAACGGCAAGTCGGTGTCCGGGATCGTCGTTCGCATGACGCAAGGCGGCTCGATCACCGGTCGCGTCGTCGACGCCGCCGGCAAGCCGATCGCGCGGGCGCGCATCACGACCCACGACAAGGAATGGGTCGACGACGACTTCGCGATGATCCTGGGCAGCGAGTACCCGACGAACATCACCGCGGCCGAAGTGCGCAGCAACGACGACGGCACCTTCACGCTGTCGAACCTGCAGCCGGAGCAGTACCAGGTCCAGATCCAAGCGGTGGGCTGCACGCGTTGGAGCCGCAACGACATCGTCGTGCGCGAGGGCGCTCCGACGAAGCTCGAGGACATCACGCTCGCCCGCGGCGGCACGCTGCGCGGCACCGTGTTCGACCCGGCCGGCAAGGCGCTCCCCGGCGCGACGGTCACGCTCGCCGCGGTCGACGGCCTCGTGGCCGAACGCTACACGACGAAGTCGGGCGACGACGGCAAGTTCTTGATCACGAACATCACGCCGCGTACGTACATGCTCTCGGCGTCGCGCACCGGCGCTCTCGGCGGGAACCCGTTCGATCAGGTCATCGACACGAAGAACTCCGAGAAGCGCGTGACGATCACGGAAGAGCGCACGACGGTGCAGGATCTGACGCTCAGCGATTGATCACGAAGTGAGGGGTCGAGTTTCGTCGCTCGAGCGAGGCGCGAGCGCGCCTTCGCTCCCGCCCAGAGGCGCGGTTGCGCCCTCGTTCGGCACCGAAGGCGCCGCGGCGCCCGCGCTCTCCGTCGAAGCCTGGCAGGAGTACTTGTCGCGCGAGCTCGCGCGCCCCGTTCGCGTCGTCTACACCCGCGCGCGCCGCACGCCGATCCAGGTCCGGCCGATCGCGGCGCCGCGCCCGAAGGTGCTCGACACGGGACCTCGCGCGCTCGAAGTGCGCATGCACTGGATGTTCGCGGCCGCGCCGCGGGAGACACGGCGCGTCGTCGCGGTGTGGATCCGATCCGGCCGCCGCGCGCCGCGGGCCTGCGCGGAGCTCGACCGCTGGATCATCGCCGGCCTCGAGGAGATCCCGCCGCCCGCGAATCGACTGCGCTCCGTGAAGCCGGTCGGCAAGCACCACGACCTCGAGCGGATGCGCGCGGACATCCTGACGAACGAGCTCGCGGCCGACTTCCCCGACCCGGATCGCTGGCCGCTCGTCACGTGGGGCCGGCGCACGCCGAGCCGCACGCGGCACTCGCTGCGCCTGGGCAGCTTCGACGCCGACGACGGCATCGCGCGGCTGCATCCGGTGCTCGATCAACCGGCGGTGCCGGATTGGTTCGTGCGCTACGTGCTCTTCCACGAGCTCCTGCACGCGGCGCTGCCGCCGCGCCGCGGCCGCGGCTCGCGCTGGATCCACCACAGCGCGGCGTTCCGAAAGCGCGAGCGCGACTACCGCGACTACCGCGCGGCGATCGCGTGGGAGGACGCGCACATGCGCGAGCTCATTCGTTCCGCCCGGCGCGCGGCGCCGATGCGGACGGTCGAGTTGCCCGCGGTGATCGCCGCCGCACCGAAGAAGCGCAGCCTCTGGCAAGCGCTGCTGTTCCCCGATTTCGCGCGGTAGTGCTAACGCGCCGCGTAGTGCGACGCCGTGTCCTCGGCGCTCGCGCCCGTCAGGCAGCAGCCGAGCACGTTGCCGCCCAGGTTCTCGAGCATGTTGTGCGTCTGCTCGACGAAGTGTCGCGGCGTGTAGCCCAGGCGCACGACGAGCAGGATTCCGTCCGCCATCGCGCCGAGCAGGCTCGCGTCGCTGATCGTCATCGCCGCGGGCGTGTCGACGATCAAGTACTGGAAGCGCTGCTTGCACGAGTGCACGAGCGTCTGCATGCGCTCCGATCCCAGGAGCTCCGACGGATTCTCGGGCGGCGCTCCGGCACCGATGATGGAGAGCCCCGGAACCGAGGTCGCGCGGATCGCTCGGTCGAGCGAGCACTCGCCGCGCAGGAGCTCCGTCAATCCTTGCCGGTGCGGCAGACCGAGGTAGTCCTCGATCGCCGGATGGTGCAGGTCGGCGTCGATCACGAGCACGCCGGTGCCCGGCAGCTCCGCCATCGCGAGCGCGAGGTTGATCGTCGCGACGGACTTGCCCTCGCCGCGCAGCGCGCTCGTCATCACGATGCTGCGCGGCGCACCCTCGGGGTTCAGCGCGGTGATCGAGTTGCGCAGCCTGCGGAACTGCTCCGCGATCTGGCTCCGCGGAGCGACGATCATCGCCAGCTCTTCGTTGCGCAACGGGATCGCCTTCGTCTCGTCGGGTTCGGCCGGTGAGAGCGGGGACTTGGGTGCGCCGGCGCCTTGGGGTTCGGACATATCGCGTGGTCGGTGAAACCGCCCGCGACCGCGTGGGGCTCGCGAGCGGGAAACATCATCCTCATCGGCAGTTCCCAGAAAAGTCCCGCAGCAGATTCTGAACGCGAAGGCCGCCGGTCAGGGGCCGGCGAGGTCCAGGCGGCGGTCGAGCTCGCTGGTCCGGCGCGGCTCCGCGGGCAGCCGGCCGGGCCACTGCCGCAAGCGCTCGCGCAGCGCGTCGGGCGCCTCGCGCAGGGCCGCGCGCTCGGCCTTGACGAACGCACGCTCGTCCTCGTCGCGGCGCGAAGCGACGAGCACCGACCACGCCGCCGTCAGCGCGTCGGCGATGTCGTCGGGCTTGGCCGGACCGCGCATCGATCCCACGATCGCCGCGCGCACGGCCTCGCCGCGCTCGCCCGCGGCGAGCGCGGCCAGCGCCAGGAGCTCGTCGCGCGCCTCCGGAGTCCGCGCCAGCCAGCGTTCGAGCCACCGGCCGCGCAGCGACGGATCGGCTGCGCCGGATTGGATCGCGAGCCAGTCGATCGCGTCGACGTTCGCACCCGCGCGCCGCCGCGCCGCGTCCAAGCACGCGCGCCAGAGGTCGGCGCGACCCGCCCGCACCCAGCGACGCGCCTGTGCCGCGATCGCGTCGAGCGGTCGCCCCGACTCGACGACGTGGATCGCGACGGCGTCGCAATCCTGCGCCGCGAACCACCACTCGATCGCGACTGCCCGCACGCCGCTCGAGAGCGGACCTGGATCGCGCAGATCCTCCGACGGCCGCGTGCGCGAGTCGCAAAGCGCCGGCAGACCCTGCTCGAGCATCCCGGCCGATTCCAGCCAGTCGCAGAGCTCGCGACCGCCGGCGGCGGTGACGAGCTCTCGGCTCGCCGCCGGTCCAAGGCAGGCCGAAGCCCGCGCGCGCAGCGCTTGGAATCGCAGCGCGGGCGGCATCGAGGGCGCGGGCGGCGCCGCGATCAGCGCGTCGATCTGCGGCGCGCCGCGAGCGTGCGCTTCGAGCACGACGAGGCGCAGCCAACGCTCGCGCACGCTCGCCGCGTCGAAGCCCTCGAGCGCGAGCGCCGCGAGATCGGCTCCGCCGGCTCCGCTCGCTCCCGTCGCGGCGAGCGCGCGCGCGATGTCCTGTGCGAGCGAGAGATCCGCGAGGCCGGACTTCGCGGAGGCGCTCGACATGCGCCCGTAGAGATCGCGCTGCACCGCCGGATCGAACAGCGCGGGCGCCACGCGACCGCGGCGCGCGGCGAGCAACACGCCCTCGAGCGCGATCGGATCCGCGCTCGCCCGCCAGCGCGATTCGAGCCACGCCAGCGCCGCGGGCCAACCGGCCGAGGCCAGCGCGCGCGCCGCGCCTCTGCCGCCGGGCTTCGCGGCCGCGAGGCACCACTCGACGAGGAGATCCGCGCCCGTGCGCGCGCTCTCTTGCGCGTTCGCCGGATAGACGTAGATCCACGGCTGCAACGCGGCGGGCCGATCGTCGTCGATGCCGAACCCGTCCATCCGCACGGCGTGGTGCGCCGCCAGCTCCGCGAGCACGACGTCCAGCCGACCGACGACCTCGCCGCGCGGTCCGCGCCGTCCACTCGGATTCCGCGAATCCAAGAGCTCGGCGGACGCGTCGAGCTCGGGTGCGATCACGATCGGGATCGCCGTCGGCGAGAACCGCGCGAGCTCGTCCAGCGCGACCGCGAGCGTGAGGCTCCGCCCGCGCGCGCCGACGGAGAGCGGCTCGTCCGATCGTTCCGCGAGCCACTCGAGAAGCTCGGCCTGCGCGAGGCCCGCGCGGTCCAGCCCGGGTTGCCAGCGCGCGACCAACTCCACGATCGCCTCGCGGCCGGTCTCCACGGCGATCGGCTCGGCGCGCGATCCGATGGCGATCGCGAGCCCGAGATGCCGGTCGTCGTCGGCGAGCGCCTCGACGAGTCGTCGATTCGACTCGGCGTCGCCGCGCAGCGTGGCCTCGAGCACGACGTCGAGGTCCTCGATCGACAGATGTCGCGCGAGCCAGCGCCCCGCCTCGGCACGCAGCTCCACGGACGGCGACGACAGATCGCGCAGGTAGCGCGCCGCGTCGCCTTGCTCGCCGCGCGCGAGCGCCGCGAGGGTCACAGCGACGAGCGCGGTCCAATCGAGGCGCAACATTCGACCGGCCAGGGTATCGTCGATCGTGCGCGCTCGCGCCTGCGTTGGTAGCGTGTTCGCGTCCATTCGATGTTCAAGAAGCTCCTGATCGCCAACCGCGGCGAGGTCGCCGTCCGCATCGCACGCGCGGCGCGCGAGATCGGCATCTCCCCGGTGTGCGTCGTTTCGCACGCCGACGCGGGCGCGGGGTGGACGCGCGCGATGGACGAGACCGTGTGCGTCGGCGGATCGGCGCCGCGCGAGAGCTACCTGCAGATGGAGCGGATCGTGCAAGCGGCCGTGCAGACCGGTTGCAGCGCGATCCATCCCGGCTGGGGCTTCCTGGCCGAGAACCCGCGTTTCGCGGCGCTCTGCGAGCAGCACGGGATCACGTTCGTCGGTCCGAGCGCGGCGGTGATGCAGCGCATGGGCTTGAAGTCCCCCGCGAAGGCCGCGATGCGCGCCGCGGGGCTCGCGGTGATCCCCGGCTCGAACGGATTGCTCGCGAGCGCCGACGAAGCGATCGAGTGCGCTCGCTCGGTCGGCTATCCCGTGATCCTCAAGGCGGACGCGGGCGGAGGCGGACGCGGGATGCGACTCGTGCAGAGCGAAGCCGGACTGCGCGACGCGTACGCCGCGGCGTCGGGCGAGGCGCAGTCCGCGTTCGGAAACGGCGCGCTGTACCTGGAGCGCTACGTCACCGGCGGGCGACACATCGAGGTGCAGCTCCTCGGCGACCGATTCGGACGCGCGGTGCACCTCTTCGAGCGCGAGTGCTCGATCCAACGCAATCACCAGAAGCTGATCGAGGAGAGCCCGAGCCCCGCGCTGACGGCCGTGAGACGGCAGGAGCTCGGACTCCGCGCCGCGCGCGCGGCGGCGATGATCGGCTACGCCGGAGCGGGGACGATCGAGTTCCTGCACGACGCGTCCGGCAACCTCCTCTTCATGGAGATGAACACGCGACTGCAGGTGGAGCATCCGGTCACCGAGATGGTGACGGGGATCGACATCGTCGCGAAGCAGCTCGCGATCGCCGCGCAGCGCCCGCTCGGCGTCGCGCAGGACGCGGTGGTGCTCGACGGTCACGCGATCGAGTGCCGGATCAACGCCGAGGATCCCGCGCAGGGCTTCCGCCCCTCGCCCGGGGTCGTCGACGTCTTCGACCTGCCGCGCGACCGCGGACCGGGGACCATCCGCGTCGACACGCACCTGCAGGCCGGCGACGACGTGCCTCCCTATTACGATTCGCTGATCGCGAATGTGATCGCGCACGCGAAGACGCGCGAGCTCGCGATCGAGACGATGCTCGCGTGCCTTCGGGCCGCGCGCGTCGAAGGCGTGGCGACGACGATCCCGCTGCACCTCGCGGTGCTCGCGAGCCCGGAGTTCAAGAAGGGCGACTACGACACGCGCTCGATCCCCGGCTGGCCGCCGAGCGCGGACAGGGGCGGGGCGCGCGCGAAGAAGAAGTCGACGGCGCCATGACGCGGGTCGTGCGAGGCATCCTCGCTCCCGCGGCGGCGCTCGCTCTCTGTGGAGGTTGTCTGGCGCCCCCCGCGCTGCTCGAGGCGCACCACGTCGAGCTCCAGGAGGCGCTGAAGTCCTATCCGCCCGGCACCGAGTCCGTCGCGATCCAGGTCGAGCCGGAGGTCACGTTGCGCGGGGTCTTCGTGCCGTCGCAAGACGACGCGCCGATCGTGCTGCACCTGCTCGAGTCGTCCGGCTCGGCGGGCTCGGTCTCGTGTCACTTCGGCATGGTCACGCGCGAGCTCGCCGACCTGGGGTACGCGTCGCTGATCGTCGACTACACCGGCGTCGGATTGTCGGACGGGGACCGCTCCGTCGCGCACCTCGAGCGCGACGGGCAAGCCATGTGGGGAGAAGCCCTGCGACGCGCCGGCGGCGACGCGGGCCGCGTCCACATCCGCGCGACCTCGTTGGGCACGGTCACGTGCGCGCTGCTCCTGGATCGCGGCCTCCGCCCCGCGTCCATGGTGTGGATCGCGCCGGTGTTCCCCGACACGGTCACGTCGCGG
>CAZQHA010000253.1:0-6998 GCA_964592795.1 uncultured Planctomycetaceae bacterium
GTCCAGATCACTGCCGACGCGATCGATTACTCGGACAGGCTCCTAGCCGCGCGCGCGCGGCGCCTCTACGCTCTCGCACCGCGTGGCGCGACTGAAGGAGCTCGTCGGCGGCAAGTTCCAGCAGGACGTGCTGTGGAACTACGCCAGCCTGGCCGTCCTCGGCGTCAGCGGCATCGCGCTCAACGTCCTGATCGGACGGCGCTACGGCGATGCGACGCTGGGCGTCTTCAACCAGGCGCTGGCGGCGTACATCTTCTTCTCGCAGATCGCGGTCGGCGGCATCAACCTGTCCGTGCTGCGCGCGGTGGCCGAGCACCAGGGCGACCGCAAGACGATCACGAGCATCGTGATCGGGAGCCTCGTGCCGACGATCGTCCTGGCGGCGGTGACGACGCTCGTCTTCTACGTCGCGCGAGCGCCGATCGCGGCGCTGCTCGAGAGCGACGGCGTGGCGACCGGGATCGCCGCCGCGACGCCGGGACTGTTCTTCTTCGCGCTCAACAAGGTGCTGCTCGGCGTGGTCAACGGGGTGCAGCGCATGCGCGCGTACGCCGTCTACACGGCGCTGCGGTATGCGTTGATTCTCGGCGGCCTCGTCGTCGCGATGGTCGTCGAGCTCGACGGCGACAAGCTGGCGTTCGTGTTCACGTTCGCCGAGAGCCTCCTGTTCCTCGTGCTCGCGATCGAGGTCGGGCGGCAGCTCGCCTTCCCGTTCGACAAGAGCTGGACGGCCTGGACGCGCGTCCACCTGTCGTACGGCGTCCGCAGCGTCCTCTCGGGCGTCATGCTCGAGCTCAATGCGCGCGTCGACGTCCTGATGATCGGGTACTTCCTGTCGGACGCCGCCGTCGGCGTGTACACGATCGCCGCGATGGTCGCCGAGGGCGTGTGGCAGCTGCTCGTCGTGCTGCAGAGCGTCTACAACCCGATCCTCGCGCGACAGATCGCGCAACGCGCGCACGCCGAGCTCCACGCGATGGTCGCGAAGGGACGATTCCTGACGTACCTCGGAATGACGGTCGTAGGCGTCCTTTCAGTGTTCGCGTACCCGATCGTCGTCGGCGTGCTGCTCGGGAAGCCCGAGTTCATGGAGAGCCAGGGTCCGTTCTCGTTCTTGATGCTCGGGATCGTGCTCGCGTCGGGGTACATCCCGTTCGGGCAGACGCTGCTCATGGGTGGCCACCCGGGCTGGCACACGGCGCTCATGGCGGTGACCGTCACCTCGAACGTGATCGGCAACGCGATGCTGATCCCGATCTACGGCTTGAACGGCGCGGCGGCGGCGACGGCGATCGCGACCGTGCTGTCGGTGTTCGTGCTCAGGGCGTTCGTGAAGTGGCGCCTGGGATTCAAGCTCTAGCGCAGATCGTAGACCTCGATCACCGGACCGTACGACCGCGCGCGCATCGCGCGCCACGCCCACGGCACGCGCTCGGGCAGCTCGTCGTCCTGGTACGAGAGCGGCATGCTCGACGTGTCGTCGGGAGCGATGCGCACCGCGAGTCGAGCGGACTGCGCGAGCGCACGCCGGATCGCCGCGAGCACCGGGCGGTGCGCTTCGTCGAACACCTCGACCACGGCGATCTGCGCTCCGAGCGCGCCAACGTACTGCTCCGGTTCCTCGAGGATCCGCGCGCGCGAGTCGTCGGCCGGAATCGGCATCGTGTGGATCTCGAACGTCTGGTGCGGATTCGGCGACAGCTCGCCGTTCACCTGCGCGTCGAGCCAGGGCGACATCCGCGTGCCGACTTCGGGCAGCGCGGCGAGAGCTGCCGGGGAGCGTCGCAGCGGAAGGTCGAGCGTCGGCAGGACGAAGACGCGCTCGTCGGCCTCGACGTTCTCTCGCACCCACTCGGCCGCGCGCGCGCCCGTGTCCGCCTCCTTGCGAAGACGGACGAGGCGCAGCGGCGAGAGGAGCATCGGGGCGACCAGGAAGATCGCGACGATCGCCGCGCCGATCCGCGGTCGCAGTCGAGAGGCTCGCAACACCGTGTACGCCGCGAGGCAAGCGAGGTACGGCAGGAGCGGCAGCAGGAAGCGCTGGTACGTGCGCTCGTACAAGCCGATCACGACGAGATACGGGACCGCATGGGCCAGGATCACGACGAGATCCGCATCGAGGCGGCGCATCGACGTGAAGAACTGGTGCAGGGCGAGGAGCGCGCCGGCGCACGCGAGCCCGGCGAGCCATGGGTCGTAGCCGACGAGCGCGTCGAGGATCTTGCGGAACCCTCCTCCATTGAACAGGTGGAGCATCACGACGTGGCCCGACACGTGGACGTCGGAGCCGTCGACCCCGACCTGCCAGACGTAGAAGAGCCACGCGCCCGCCGCGACGATCGCGAGCGCGGCGAGCGTCCAGGCGATCGACACGTCCCGCGATCGGACTTGTCGCACGACGATCGCGGTCGCGAACGGCACGCAGAGCGCGATCCCGCTCTGAAGCGTGCAGATCGCCAGTCCGAGCGCGACTCCGCACACGACGTAGTCGCGCGCTCGCCCGCGCCGCGCGAGCTCGAGCGACGCGAGCACGGCGAGCAGCGCGAAGCTCGACGCGGCGGCGTGCGGGCGGAACTGCGCCGCGAACCAGATGTTCAGGATGCTCGTCGCCATGAAGAGCGCCGCGACGAGCGACCATCCGGCGGACAGCCACGTGCGCGCGAGCAGGAACGTCGCCGGCACGCTCAGCGTCGAGAGCACCGCCACCACGGTCCGCCCGCGGACGTGCACGTCGGACGCTTGCGCCAAGTCGTCCTCCAGCGAGCCGTCGGACAGCGGCTCGCGCGGGTCGGTGAACCACGTCACGCAGCGCGACACGAGGAGCGGGTAGAAGCCGAAGATCGGATCCTCTTCCGCGGCCCGCTCGTCGCCGCGTTCGATGGCGCGGACTTGCGCGTACAGGACGACGCCGTCCGGCTCGGGGGCGTGCGGCAGGCGGTAGTCGTTTCCGGACAGGCGCACGTAGAGCGCGAACGCGGTGATGCCGATCAGCGCGAGCACGATCCGCGCGTTGAGACGCGACTCGCTCATCGCAGGCGGTACACCTCGATCACGGTTCCAACCTGCGTGAACCCGTGCAGCGAGCGCCACACCCACGGCGTGAGCCCGCCCGAGACGACCCCGTCGAACGCGCGGAGGGTCCCTTCCGCCGGCGATCGGTGCACGAGCTCGGCGCTCGACTCGAGAGCGCGGTGCATCGCGCGGAAGAACGGCGCCATCTTCGTCGGGTCGGGCCGCGCGAGCGCGACGTACTCCGCTCCGAGCGACTTCACGTGCGCGATCGGATCCTGCTCGAGCGCCGCGCGCACCTCCGGGCTGCCGATCGGCATGTTGTAGAGGCCGAAGCTCGCCTCGCTGCGCGGCGCGCCGCCGAGCGCGTGCTGGTAATCGCGCCAGGGCGTGCTGACCGCCGTGTTCCGATCCTTCGAGAGCGCGTCGTCGTTCCGAAAGAGCGGCAGGTCGAGGAACGGGACGAGGACGATGCGAGCTCCGCTCGCTCCAGGCTCGCTCGCGATCCATCGCGCGGCGCTCGTCGCCGTGTCCGGACGCGCGCGCAGCCTCACGAGGGCGATCGCATCCCAGGCGGGGATCGCGACGAGGATCGTCGCGATCGCGATGCGGATCGCGCTCGACGGCGCGCGCCGCGTCGCGCGCTCGATGCCCCACGCCGCCGCGCACGCGACGTACGGCAGGAGCTGGAGCACGAACCGCTCGTACGTGCGCTCGTACATCCCGATCACCATCACGTAGGGCACGAGGTACGCGAGCACGACGAGGAACGCCGCGCGATTCGCGGCCACGCGCTCATGACGGCGCAAGATCCATGCGCCGACCGCGACCGCAGCGATCGCCGTCATCACCGGCTGCAGGTTCCACAAGGTCCGCAGCACGGACACGAACCCCTGGCCGTTGAACATCTCGAGGAAGACGGTGTGGCCGAAGAACTCGATCTCGCTGCCCTTGAAGACGAGCATCGACGTGATCGGGCCGGTCTGTTGGCTCGACGCGCGCGGATAGAACACGGCGTAGGCGAGCCCGATCAGCGCGAGCGCGAGTGCGAAGCTCGCGTGTCCGCGCTTCCCGACGGACTTCGGGCGCAAGAAGTGGGCGGCGGCCAGCGGAGGCAGGACGAACACTCCATTCTGCAGCGTCGCCAGCGCGACGCCGGCCGCGGCGCCGGCGATCGTGTACGCCGCCAAGCTCCCGGTGCGCACGATGCCGATCGCCGCCACGACCGCGATCGCGGCGGTCGCCGCCGCCGGTCCGTGCGGCGATGCGACCTGCGAGTACCACACGTGCAGCACGCTCGTCGCGATCCACGCGGCGGCGAGGAACGCGCCGAAGGCGCCCATGAAGCGCCGCGCGAGCAACCACGTCGCGGGGACCATGAGCGCCGAGAGCCACGCGACGGTCACGCGCACCAGGGCGAACGGCGCGGACGCCTGTTCGAGATGCGCGTCCAGGCTCGCGTCGCGAGCGGCGAGCGGCGCGGGCGCCGGACGGAGCGCCGCGACGTACGCGATGAGGTGCGGATAGCGCGCCCAATCGTCGGCGTTCTGCGACGCGCCGAGCGCGCCGCGCGCTCGCGCGACTTGGCTGGGCAGGATCAGCCCGTCCTGCTCGGGGATGTGCGGCAGCGTGAATCCGATTCCGACGAGGCGCAGCAGCACGGCGGCCGCGAGCAAGATTGCGATCCCGATCGCCGGCGCGAGCTCTCGATGCACGGCGGGCGAGCGAGTCGGCATGCTTCACGGAGAAGGTCGGCGAGCGGCGCGTGCTCGAGCGGAAAACTCTTCCACGGCGCGGCGCCGCCGGTGCATCGCGCGGAGTCTAACGGTGGCGCCGCGCGCGCTCCACGAGCCCGCGCCGGTTGTGACCGCCGCGGCACGGCGGTAGACTTTGCGGCTCGATCCGCGGGATGACAGGGGCGCGCGACGCGCAGCGTATTTGAAGACAGAAACGACCGCTCCCGCTTTGAAAAGTCCGCTTCGAGAGCCTTCCGAGGGCCCCGTTGACGCAGCCGTCGAGCTCCAGGGCGCGCGGGTCGCCGTCGTCGTCCCGGCGTACCGCGTCGCGGACCACATCGAGCGCGTCGTGCGCGGCGTCCCGCCGTGGGTGCACACGATCATCGTCGTCGACGACAAGAGCCCCGACGACACGGCGGAGCGCGTGACGCGGCTCGCCGATCCGCGCGTCGTGCTCCTGCGGCACACGGAGAACCAAGGCGTCGGCGGCGCGGTCGCCAGCGGCTTCGCG
The DNA here is from genome assembly GCA_964592795.1 of uncultured Planctomycetaceae bacterium. GTDB lineage: Bacteria > Planctomycetota > UBA1135 > UBA1135 > JANLUN01. Next base: position 5,257 of record CAZQHA010000253.1, read on the forward strand.
GAATCCGTGCGGCGCCGCGCCGACATCGTCGTGAAGATGGACGGCGACGACCAGATGGATCCCGCGCAGATGTCGCGGCTCATCGCGCCGCTGCTCGCCGGCGAAGCGGACATGACGAAGGGCAACCGCTACTCGTCGCTGCGCTCGATCAAGGAGATGCCGCTCGTCCGCATCATCGGCAACGCGGGACTCACGTTCCTCGTCAAGCTCGCGTCGGGCTACTGGAACCTGTTCGACCCCGCGAACGGGTATCTCGCGCTGCGCACCGCGACGTTCGACCGGCTCGCGATCGACGCGTTGCCCAAGCGCTACTTCTTCGAGAGCGGGCTCCTGATCGAGCTCGGCATCCAGCGCGCGGTCGTGAAGGACGTCACGATCCCGGCGCGCTACGGCGACGAGAAGAGCTCGCTCTCGGTCACGCGCACCCTGCTCGGCTTCCCGCCGCGCCTCCTGTGGGGCTTCCTGCGCCGGCTGTTCTGGCGCTACTTCGTGCACGACTTCACGGTCGTGTCGCTGTTCCTCCTGCTCGGCCTGCCGATGCTCGTGTTCGGCGTCGCGTTCGGCGCGGGATTGTGGGTCACGTACCATGACACGGACGTGTACACGCCGGCCGGGCTCGTGATGCTCGCCGCCATGCCGATCATCCTGGGCGTGCAGCTCCTCCTGCAGGCGATCGTGCTCGACATCCAGAACGTGCCGCGCATCCCGATGTCGTCCTCGGCGGAGCGCGGAGCGGCACCCAAGCCCTGAACGAACCATGTGTGGCATCTTCGGAGTCGTCGTCGGCAAGGACCCGCGCATCAGCGGGCGCTTCGCCGGCGAGGTGATCGAAAAGCTGTACCGCTTCTCGCAGACGCGCGGGAGCGAGGCGGCGGGTCTGACCGTGCACAACGCGCAGTCGATCGACGTGCTCAAGCAAGCCGGCTCGGTCGACGCGTTCCTGTCGAGCGCGAAGTTCCAGGAGCTCCTCGCCCGCGCGGTCGCGCTCTACGAGTCGAATCGCGACGGCGGCGCGAATACATGCCTCGCGATGACGGGCCACACGCGCCTCGTCACGAACGGCTTCCAGTCGAATGAGGACAACAACCAGCCGGTCATCGCGAACGGCACGGTCGGCGTCCACAACGGGATCATCGTCAACGACGCCGCCCTCTGGAACAAGTTCCGCGAGATCACGCGCAAGAGCGACGTCGACACCGAGGTGCTCGTCAACATCCTGCGCAAGTTCTACGACGACAAGCACGACCTCGTGTGGGCGACTCAGCAGGCGTTCCAGGAGATCCAGGGCGCCGCGTCGATCGCGTTCGTGTTCGACGTGCTCGACGACCTCCTGCTCGCGACCAACACGGGCTCCCTGCACTACCTGACGAACGAGCGGCGCACGTTCTTCGCGTTCGCGTCGGAGCGCTTCATCCTGCAGAGCCTGTGCGATCGAATCGACCTGCAAGGCACGCTCGGCCCGATCAAGATCGAGCAGTTGCACGCGTTCCACGGGCTCGTCGTGTCGATGCGGGACCTGTCGACGCAGATCTTCCCGCTCTTGCCGAAGAACGGCCATCCGTACCAGGTGAAGCTGTCGGTGCGCGAAAAACCGCTGCCGATCGTCTACCACACGAAGAGTCCCTCGAGCCTGAAGCGCTGCACGAAGTGCCTGCTCGTCGAGACCTATCCCTTCGTCGATTTCGACGCCAGCGGCGTGTGCGCTTACTGCCGCCGCTGGAAGCGCATCCAGCCGAAGGGCC
>CAZQHA010000254.1:0-6998 GCA_964592795.1 uncultured Planctomycetaceae bacterium
GCATACAGGCGCGCGGCCGCGTCGAGCGGCACCGCCGCGCGCATCGCAGCGCTCATGCGAGCGCGTTCCTCTCGGCCAGAATCGCTCGCGAGGTCGGCGATCTCCTGGCGGACGCTCGTCCCAAGGCGCGCCTCGGGCACGATGCGCGCGCCCGAGCCGAGCTCCTCGGCGTTGCGCTCTTGGTGGCGATCGGCGTGGTGCGGATACGGAACCACGACCGCGGGACGGCGCAGTGCCGCGATCTCGGCCAGCGTCGCCGCGCCGCCGCGCGTGAGCACGAGCGTCGCCGCGACGAGAGCCGGCGCGACCGGATCGAGATACTCGACCGCGCGGTAGCCGCTGAACGGCGCGGCCGCTTCGCCGAGCTTCTTGGGGCCGGTCTGATGGAGCACCTGCACGCCCTCGGCGACGAGCGCGGGCGCGTGCGTGGCGACGAATCGGTTGAGCGCGCTCGAACCTTGGCTGCCGCCCAGGACGACGAGGAGCGCGCGCGCGGGATCGAAGCCGAGGTCGGCGCGGGCGCGCGACGACCGGGCGCGGTCGCCGCCGTCGGCGGGGTCCTCGATCGCGTTCGCCGCGCCCGTCGTGAACTGGGGCGCGAGCGGCGGCCCGATCCATCGGTGGACCTCGGCGCGGCGCGTGTCTCCGTTCGCCACCGCGCGCTTCCACGTCGACGGCCACGCGTGCAGCACGCGCGCGGCGTAGCGCGACAGCCAGCGCGTCGCGCTCCCCGGCTCCGCGTTGATCTCGAGCAGCGCGACCGGGATTCCGAGCGAGCGCGCGGCGATGACCGCGGGCAGCGACGTGAAGCCGCCCAGGCCGAGCAGCACCTGCGACCTGTGGTGCGCCATCGCGCGCCGCGCCTTGAGCACCGCCGGCGGCGTGCGCAGCGCGAGCGCGCCGCGCGACGGAGCTCCGCCGCCCTCCGGCTCGAGCGGGAGAACGACGCGCTCGAACGACGTGCCCTCGCTCGCCGTCCACGTCGAGCGCATGACGCGGTCCTCGACCGCGCGGCCGCTCATGAACCACAGGACGTCGTCCAGCGGCCGAGGCAGGCGCGCGAGGTCGGACCGGGCGTGCGCGAGCAGATGCAGGCCGGGCAGGATGTGTCCGCCCGTGCCTCCGCCGGCGAGCGCGAGCCGCAGCGGCGCCGCTTCCCGGCGCGCCGCGTCGGCTGCGTGCGTGCTCGCGCGCGCGTCGAGCTCAGTGTGAAGTCGCGACGAAACCGCCGGTGCGATCGCCGATCGAGTCGAAATCATTCCCGCTCTCCCCGAGGTAGCGATTCGAAGACAGGATCACGAGCAGCCCCGCGTCGAGCAGAGGCTTCTGCACCGCCGCGGCGAGCGCGGCCGACCGGCGCGGAGCTTCCGAGCGCACCGCGACGTGACCGGGCGCGCTCGTCGCCCCCGTCGCCCCCATCGAATAGGGGCCCGACAAGTCCTGGAGCACGAGCATCCCCACGTGCGGGAGCTCGAGCGCGGCGACGAGCAAGCACCCCAAGCACAGCTTCCAGCGCAAGCTCTCGTTCATCGGACGCGCGGCTTCTCTTGGCGGTTCGTGGGGAGCGCGGCGGCGACCATCGGTCGCGACTCGCCCGCGGGCAGCTTGAGCGCGGTTCCGACCGCCAGGCGATCGGGATCGACGCCCGGGTTCATGGCGACGATCTCCTTCCAACGGTTGCCGTCGCCGAGCATGCGCTGCGCGATCCGCGTCAGGCTGTCGCCGCCCTTGACGACGTACGTCGCGCCGCTTTGCTTCGAAGCCTTGGCCGGCGACTTCGCCGGCGTGCTCGACTTCGACTTCGGCGCGCTCGCTTCGGACTTGGCGTCCGACGGGAGCTTCAGCTTCATGCCGACGCGCAGGCCCTTCGGATCGACGCCGCCGTTGAGGGCTTGGATCTCGGTCCAGCGCTGCTCGCTCCCGAGCTTCGCGCGCGCGATGCGCGCCAAGCTGTCGCCCTTTTGCACGACGTACGTCGACGACGTCGCGGTCGCGGACGACTTCTGCGCGCTCTGCTTCGCGATCACCGGCGCAGGCGCCGCGACTTGCTCTTCGGCGAGCGAGCTGATCGGGTCGGCGTAGACCACCGGCTCGATCGAGCTCGACGCCGGCGCGCCGTTCGACGCAAAGGTCGAGCTCGACTGCGGCGGCGCGGCGAGCGTCGCGACCGGGTCGATCGAGGGCGCTGCGTTCAGCGGCTGCGCGGTCTCGGCCGCGGGCGCCGTGGGCGCGGAGCTCAGCGGCAGCGGGTCCTGGAGCGCGCGCTCGGTCGCGGCGGGCGGCGGGAGCATGCTCGACGTCGCGGGATCCTCGATGACCGCCGTCTTCTTGGCGTCGCCGCGCCCCATGAGGCGCGACCAGAAGCTGGGCGACTTGTTGTCGCCCCAAAACGAGACGGCCACGATCGTGACGAGCAGGAAGACGAGTGCGATGACGCCGTAGCGTTCGATCTGTTGCATGGGGGGAACTTCCGAATTGCGGGTCTAGTTGGATTGGGATCCAAAGCCGCGGCTTTGGTTGGTGGGTTGACGCAGGAGACGCCCGGCGCGGCGCGCGGCCGAACGGAGGGAGGTCGCGTGCACGCGACCTGTCGGATCGATGGAGACCGCGTTCACGCGGCCTCCGATACGGGACGAGACCGAGCCGCGCCGAGCGCGAGCCCGATCGCGAGCGAGGAGACGACGAGCGCCGTGCCGCCGTGCGAGATGAACGGCAGCGGCATGCCCTTCGGCGGCGCGAGGCGCGTCACGACTTGCACGTGCACCATCGCTTGCAGCGCGACCGAGAGCAAGAGGCCGAACGCGCAGAGCGCGGCGTACCGGTCGCGGATCGCGAGCACGAAGCGCAAGCCGAACCACACGAGCGCGAGCAGGATGCCGAGGACGATCCACAGTCCGACGAGGCCGAGCTCCTCGCCGACGAGGGCGAGCACGTAGTCCGACTCGAGGTACGGGACGCGCGCATTCCGAAAGAGCCCCTGCCCGAGCCCCACACCGAACACGTCGCCGCTCGCGATCGCTTCCGCGGTGCGGTCGACCTGGCTGTTCGTCGAGTGGCCGAACCACATCAAGACGCGCTGTCGCACGTAGGACACGAACGTGAGCAGGAGCAGGAACGCGGTGCCGCCCAGGCCCACCACGGGACCCGCGACGTGCAGCGACTGCGCTCCGCCGACCCACATCGTTCCGAAGAAGCACGCCAGGAAGAGCAGCGCGCCGCCGAGGTCGGTCTCGACGAGGATCAACGCGAAGAACACGAATCCGAGCGCGAGCATCGGCAGCACGCCGCGCCGCAGGTCGCGCACCGCGGGGCCGAGCCGAATGCATCGATCGGCGACCCACAGGATCATCACGATGCGCGCGAGCTCGGAGGGCTGGAAGCTCAGCCCGATCCCGGGGATCGTCAGCCAGCGGTTCGCGCCGTTCTTCGGATCGGCGAAGGGCGGCACGAACACGAGCACGAGGCACACGCCCGTGAGCACGACGAGCGCGGGGATGGCGCGCCGCAGACCCTCCGGACCGAGCCGGTAGCCGACGAGCAGCGCGCCGATCGCGGCGATCCGGAAGCGCACCTGGCTCGTGAAGATCGCCCAGAAGTCCTCGGCGCTCTGCGTCGTCGCCGCGTGGTTCGCCTGCATGATCAGGCCCAGGCCCAGCAGCGCGAGCACGCACAGGAAGAGCCCGATCGCGGGCTGGGTCGGGTCCGCCGTCTCCGCGCTCTTCGTCATCGAGTCGAAGCGCTCGAGGATCGTGAGCTGGCGCTCCTTGGGGCGCGCGACGCCTTCGGGGAGAGCGACCGTTCCGTGGAAGCGTGCCATCTCAGCGCACCTTGATGAGGGCCAGGCTGGCCATCGCGCACGCGGCGGCGACGATCCAAGCGCGGACGACGATCGTCACTTCGTGCCACGCGGGCGGCGAAGCGTGGAAGATGCCACCGTGCAGCTGCAGCCCGTGGTGGATCGGCGCGACGGTGAACAGACGCCGTCCCTTCGTCGCCTTGTACCAGCGCGTCTGCAGGAAGCTCGAGCCGAGCTCCGCGAAGAACACGAAGCCGATCAGCGGGAGCACGAGCTCCTGCTTCGCGACCATCGCCATCCAGCCCAGGAGCCCGCCGAGCGGGAGCGATCCCGAATCGCCCATGAACACCTTGGCCGGGAAGGCGTTGTACCAGAGGAAGCCCATGCAGGCTCCGCACAGCGCGCCGCCGACGACCGCCATCTCCGACGCCGCGGCGACGTGCGGCAGGTTCAAGTACCGCGTCATGTCCGGGCGGCCGGTGATGTAGCAGAAGATCGAGAGCGCCAGGCCCGAGATGATCAAGCAGCCCGCCGCGAGACCGTCGAGCCCGTCGGTGATGTTGCACGCGTTCGACGTGCCGACGACGACGAGCCACTCGAACGCGACGAACACGAAGAGGCCGAAGAGCCCCATGCCCGCGAGCCCGATGCTGAAGTCCTTGAGGAACGGCGGATAGAGCGCGAGCAGCGTTCCGCGCCCGCTCGTCATGGCGTAGTAGCCGAGCGCCGCGAGCGCGGCGAGCGACACGACCGAGAGCCCCAGCATCTTCGCGCGCGGCGTGAGGCCCTTGGACTTCGCGATCGTGAGCTTCTTGTAGTCGTCGACGAACCCGACCGCCGCGAATCCGGCGGTCACGAGCACCGCGAGCACGACGTGGAGGTTGTCGAGCCGCCCCCACAGGATCACGGACGCGATCAGCGCCGCGACGAGGAAGCTCCCGCCCATCGTCGGCGTGTTCTTCTTCCCCATTTTCTCGGAGAGCTGCGCGAGCTCGAGCGAGTCGGTCTTCGTCACGTCCTCGCCGACCTTGTGCCGGCGCAGCCACCGGATCGTCGGCCCGCCCCACCACAGCGCGAGCGCGAACGCCGACAGCGCCGCCATCGCCATGCGGAACGAGATGTAGCCGAAGAGCCGCATCCCGAAGACGTCGTCGAGGATGCCCGGGATCATGCCGGCCTCGCGTCGCGAGAAGCGGTCTGGCCCGACGAGCCGCGAAGCTCGCCTGATGTCCCCCCCTGTGTCACGCGCGGCCCCTTAAGCGGCGTCCTCGCGCTTCAGTTGGACGAGGTGCGTGACGAGACGATCGAGACCCGTGCGTCGGCTGCCCTTCACGAGGACGACGTCGCCGGGGTTCAAGAGAGCGGGCACGCGGCCGATCGCTTCGTCGGTGTCCTCGACGTGCACGACGCGCTCTTTCGCCAGACCGGCCTCGAGTGCTCCCGCAGCGGTCGCGCGCGTCAGCTCGCCGACGAGCACGATGAAGTCGAGGCCGGCGGCCGCGGCTTCGCGTCCGATCGCGTAGTGCAGCTCGGCGGCGAGGCTGCCGAGCTCGAGCATGTCGCCGAGCACGAGCACGCGCCGTTTGTGGCCGTGGAGCCCCGAGAGGACGCGCACGCTGGCGCGCGCGGAATCGGGATTGGCGTTGTAGCTGTCGTCGATGATCGTCCACTGCCCCGCTTGCAAGCGTTCCATTCGGCGGCGCGTCGGCGCGAGCCGTGACACCGCCGGCAGGACGTCGTCGAGCGATTGACCCAGCCCGCGGCACGCCGCCAGCGCGGCGAGCAGGTTCTGGACGTTGTGCAATCCCAGGAGCGGCGAGGTCACTTCGCGGCCCTCGAGGCGGAACGTCGTCCCGCCCGGATGGAACCACACGTCGCTCGCGTTGAGATCGCCCTCGCCGTCGACGCTGAACGTGAGGACGCGCGCGGCGGTCATCTCGCGCAGCGCCGGCGTCCAGCGGCAGTCGGCGTTGAGCACGCAGAACCCGTCCGCGGGCAGGCTCCTTGCGAGCGCGCCCTTCTCCTGCGCGATCCCTTCGACCGAGCGCAGGCCCTCGAGGTGCGCCGCGCCGATGTTCGTGATGATGCCCGCCGTCGGACGCGACGTCTTGCACAGCGCCGCGATCTCCCCCGGGTGATTGGTGCCCATCTCGACGACGAGCGCCTGCGTCGCCTCGTCCGCGAGCAGCAGCGTGTGCGGCACGCCGATGTCGTTGTTGAACGAGTTCGGCGAGCCGACGACGCGCGCGCGCGTCGTGAGCAGCGACACGAGGATGTTCTTCGTCGTCGTCTTGCCGCACGAGCCCGTGATCCCGATCACCGGGGCCGCGAGCCGTCGCCGGTGCCAGAGCGCGAGCTCGGACAGCGCCTCGCGCGGCGAACGGTGGAGCAGGACCGGGGTGTCGCAGGGGAGCTCGCCGACGATCGGCGGGGGTGCGCCGCCCTCGTCCTTGAGCATCAGCCCCGCGGCACCCCGCTCGACGGCTTGCCGAGCAAAGCGGTTGCCGTCGAAGTTCGGTCCGGAGAGCGCGAAGAAGAAGTCGTCGGTCGAGAGAGACCGCGTGTCGGTGGACACGCCGCGGATCTCGCGCGAGAGGTCGCCGCGCGCGAGCGTCGCGCCGGTCGACTCGACGATGTCCTTGATCTGGCAGAGTTTCATCGCAGTGCCTCGCTGGCGACTTGGCGGTCGTCGAAGTCGAACACGTCGGCGCCGATCGTCTGCGTCGTCTCGTGTCCCTTGCCGGCGATCAAGACGACGTCGCCGGGGCGCGCCATGTCGATCGCCACGTGAATGGCGCGCTTGCGGTCCGGCTCCAGGACTCGCTGCGCGAGCGCCGGCTCCATCCCTTCCACGATCTCCGCGAGGATCCGCTCGGGATCTTCGCTGCGCGGGTTGTCGCTCGTGATCACGGCGACGTCCGCGAACTCGTTGACGACGCGGCCCATCGGGCCGCGCTTGCCGCGGTCGCGATCGCCGCCGCAGCCGAACACGACGATCATCCGTCCGCGCTTCCCGGTGGCAGCCGCGGGGCGCCGCTCCCCGGAACCATGGGTGTCCGGAGCGCGGCTCGCGGTCGCGCTGCGGACGATGCGGCAGACGTTCTCGAGCGCCGCCTCGCTGTGCGCGTAGTCGACGAGCACGGTGGCGCCGCGGTCCCCGGACGGAACGCGCTCGAGACGGCCCGGCGCGCTGGTGGCGGTG
>CAZQHA010000255.1:0-1115 GCA_964592795.1 uncultured Planctomycetaceae bacterium
CGCGCAACGGTCGCGCGAACGTCCTGTGCGACCTCGGTCGATACCCGGAGGCGATCGACGCGTACGGCGAGGCGATCGCCCGCGACCCGCGATACGCCGCGCCCCACCGCGGTCGGGGTCGCGCGCTGGCGGCCGTGGGCCGCGCCGACGACGCGCTCGCGGCGTTCGCGCGCGCGATCGAGCTCGATGAGCGGGACGCCCTCGCGCGCGCGGACCGCGCGGACCTCCTCTTCACGATGGGCCGAGCCGGCGACGCGCTCGCCGCGTACGACGCGACGCTCGCGCTCGATGCGAAGAACGTCGGCGCCCACGTCGGCCGCGGGAACGCGCTGCGTCGACTCGGTCGAGCCGACGAAGCGCTCGGCGCGTACGACGCGGCGATCCGACTCGACGCGACGCTCGCCGCGGCGCACAACGGGCGCGGCAACGTCCTCGGCGACCTGGGCCGAATCGAGGAGGCTCTCGCCGCGTTCGATCGCGCGATCGAGCTCGAGCCCGAGCTCGCCGCCGCGCACCTCGGCCGCGCCGGGTCGCTGAGCCTGCTCGGCCGCGAGGAGGAATCCGAGCGGGCGCTCGAGAAGGCGCGGCAGCTCTCGCAAGGCGGTTCGCGCTGAGACGGCGCGGCGACGCGCGCTAGACTCTCGCCCGCGTGAAACTCGCTCGGAAGGTCCTCGTCGCCGCGCTCGTCTTGAGCGCGACCCTCGTCCTGTGCGAAGTCGCGGCACGGATCTGGTCGCACTTCTACTTCCCCAAGATGATCGAGCTCGAGGACCACCTCGGCTGGCGCCGCACGCCCGATCAAGAGAAGGAGTTCACGAACGAGTGGGGCGAGAAGAGCGTCGTCGTGGCGAATCGCTTCGGCAATCGCGGCGTCGCGTATCCGAAGGAGCGCACCGACGGGACGTATCGCGTGCTCGTCCTCGGCGATTCGTTCGCCGAGGGCGCGCAAGTGAACGAATCCGACTTGTTCACCGCGTTGATCGAGGCGAAAGAGCCCGGCCTCGAGATCATCAACGCGGCCGTCGTCGCCTACGGTACCGTGCAAGAGTACCTGTACCTGCGCGACGAAGGGCTGTCGTTCAAGCCCGACCTCGTCGTCGTGTGCTTCTACCGCA
>CAZQHA010000255.1:1125-6944 GCA_964592795.1 uncultured Planctomycetaceae bacterium
GCAACGACCTCTCCGACAACATCCTCTCGTACCACATGCGCATGGGGCCGCGGCCGTACGCGACGATCCGGAACGGCGTCGTCGAGATCGTCGAGGAGATCACCGACGAGGACTTCGCCGCGTTCTGCATCCCGATTCCGATGACGGTGTGTCTCTACAAGTCGAGCTATCTCTACTACGCGCTGACCGATCGCGTGTACGTGCACCGCAATCGTCCGGCGCTCTCGGCGCTCGATCGCGCGAACATGGATCGTGTTTCGTGGCCGGACTGCAAGAAGGTCTTCTTCCATCTCGTGGAGAAGATGGACGCGCTCGCGGCGGCGAACGGCGCCGAGCTCGCGCTCTTCCTGATCCCGTCGCAGCAGGAGCTCGCCGACGGCAAGAGCGCCGACCACGACGAGATCGCGAGCTGGAGCGCCAAGCAAGGAATCGACTGCGTGCGCGCGCTCGAGCCGATGCGCCGAGCGATGGACGAAGGGCGCAGACCGTACTTCAACGTCGACATCCACTGGACGAAGGCCGGTCACGAGGTCGCGGCGGAAGCGCTCGGCAAGTACTTGCGCGAGAAACGCGCCGGGAAGCACGCTCCGGCGAAGTGAGTCGACTGGGAGAGTCCTCATGCTCGTGGCCCTGTCTCTGCTCGCCGCTGCTCAGTCGACTCCCGCGCCCGACCTGCCGTCGCCGTTCCGCCGCTTGACGCACAGCGTCAATGCGTACGCGTGCTTCGCGCCGGATGGCCGCTCGCTCGTGTATCAGTCGAGCGCGGGGGGCAAGTTCGACCTCTGCGTGATCCAGTTCGACGGGTCGGGCGGCACGGTGCTCGTCGACGATCCCGCGAACGACGAGATGCCGGTCTATTCGCCAGACGGCAAGTCGATCGCGTTCTTGTCCGATCGCACGGGCAACCGCGACCTCTTCGTCATGAACGCGGACGGGACGAACGTGCGCAACGTCACGAACCATCCCGCGGTCGATTTCCACATGGCCTGGTCCGCTGACGGCACGCGGATGATCTTCAGCAGCAACCGCGGCAACTCGGACGAGTGGGACTTCGACATCTACGAGATGGCGGCCGACGGCGGCGATCTGCGCCGCATCACGAGCGGTCCGTACACCGACACGTACGCCTCGTGGTCGCCCGATGGCAAGCACATCGTCTCGCGTCGGATGATCGACGGGAACAGCGAGGTGTTCGTCTTCGATCGCGACGGCACGAACGCGCGCAACTTGACGAATTCCCCGGCGTACGACGGCTGGCCGATGTGGTCGCCCGACGGAAAGAGAATCGCGTTCTGCAGCGGGCCGCCGGACGAGAATCAATGCGTGTACGTGATGAACGCCGACGGAAGCGGACGAGTGCAATGGACCGCGCCCGCGCCGGGCAGCGACTTCTGCTACGACACGCAGCCGGCGTTCTCGCGCGACGGCAAGTGGCTCGCGTTCACGCGCTACCGGCCGTTCATCGGCGAGCACGAGAGCTCCGAGATCTGCTTGTTCGACTTGACGACCCTGGCTAGGTAGTCGAGCAACTCCACGCGCTTTGGAGCGGTGGACCGTGCGACTCCAATCGCATCGACCCGCGCCAAGACATCACGTCGCCCGCTCCCTGCGTTCGGCGATAGGATTTGGCGCAGGGAGGCCTTTCATGCTCGACCGAATCCTGTCGTCGATCGTCGCTGCTTTTGTAGTCGTCGCTCTCGCCGACGCGCCGCGCGCTCAATGCCCCGACTGGAAGACCGGATTCGCACGCGCGGGCACCAGCGACGTCGTCTCCGCGCTGATCTCGTTCGACGACGGCGACGGGCCCGCGCTGTACGCCGGCGGTCCGTTCAAGACGGCGGGGAGCGCGCACGCTCGCTTCGCCGCCCGCTGGCGCGATCTCGAGTGGACGAGCATGGGCGACAACGGGACGGCGGGTGCGATCACGTCTTACGCGATCTTCGATTCGGGATCGGGTCCTGAGCTCTACGCATCCGGCTCGATTCCGGTCGGGGTCGCTGTATGGACCGGCGCCTTCTGGTCTTCGCTTGGCTCGGGCCAGATCGTCGGCGGCGTGCACGCCATCGCCGTCTTCGACGACGGCAACGGACCGGCGCTCTACGCCACTGGATACTTCACGCAGATCGGCGGAGTCGCCGCCAACCGGATCGCGAAGTGGGACGGCAGCTCCTGGTCCGCGCTGGGCAGTGGCTTGGACGGCACGATCTCGCCCGCGGGCTACTCCCTCGCGTCGTTCGACGACGGCACCGGCCCAGCGCTTTACGTCGGCGGACACTTCGATACAGCCGGTGGAGTCACGGCGAACGGCATCGCGCGCTGGAAGAACGGCGCGTGGTCGGCGCTCGGCACCGGCATGAGCGGCGGGACGACCGACACGACGGTGTACGCGTTGCTCGGCGGCAGCGTCGGACCGGGCGGGACACCATTGCTCTACGCCGCGGGCGAGTTCACGGGCGCGGGCGGGACCAGCGCGAATCGCATCGCGAGCTGGAACGGATCGTCGTGGTCGGCGCTGGGAACCGGGCTCGACGGATACGCATTGGACCTCGAGCTCTACGACGACGGCGCGGGCACGAAACTGTACGCGGCCGGAGGCTTCCTCCACGCCGGCGGCGCGCCAGCGCGCTGCATCGCGCGCTGGGACGGAGCTGCGTGGTCGGCGCTGACGGCGGACGGAGGATTCAACTACATCAACGCGCTCGCCGTTCACGACGACGGCACGGGGCCCGCGCTGTTCGCCGGCGGCGACTTCCGCCAGATCGGCAACGTGTTCATGTGGAACATCGCGAAGTGGTCCGGGGCGTCGTGGCATCCGCTCGGACGCGGACACGGCCTCGGCGGTCTCGTGAACGCGCTGGCGACGTTCGACGACGGTGGTGGCATCGCGCTCTACGCGAGCGGGTACGTCGACAACGGCGACGGCGTCGCGCTCCGCGGCATCGGCCGTTGGAATTCGACCCATTGGTCGACGGTCGGCGGAGGACTCAATGGTGGCGCCTCGTCGCTCTGTGTGTACGACGACGGAACCGGCGCGGCTTTGTACGCGGGTGGAGTCATCACCGGCGCTTGGCCCAGCGGACCGTCCATGATCAACATCGGGCGCTGGGATGGAACCACATGGTCCCCGCTCGACAACGGCGTCGGCGGTCCGGTTCGCGCGATGACGGTGTTCGACGACGGACACGGACCGGCACTGTACGTCGGCGGCAACTTCCTGCTCGCCAGCTCCGTGCCCGTCGACCACCTGGCGCGCTGGGACGGGAACGCATGGACGGCGGTCGGAGGCGGCGTCATCGGCGGAGCGATCCAACGCGGTGTTCACGCGCTCGCGGTGTTCGACGACGGCACGGGTCGCGCCCTCTACGTCGGCGGCTCGTTCACGATGGCCGGCACGACGCCTGCGAAGAACATCGCGAAGTGGGACGGGAGCACGTGGTCCGCGCTCGGCGCGGGCATGGACGAGCGCGTTCTCGCGCTGACGGTGTTCGATGACGGCAGCGGGCCCGCGCTCTACGCCGGCGGCGTGTTCGCGACTGCCGGCGGGATCAGCGCGCGCAGGGTCGCGCGATGGAACGGCGCGAGCTGGTCGGAGGCCGGCACAGGCCTCAGCAATGTCCAGCACGGTTACACGACCGAGGTCCGCGCGTTGAGTGTTTTCGATGACGGCGCGGGCGCGGGCCCCGTGCTCATCGCGGGCGGTCGATTCAATCTCAACTACGGTGCGAACATTGCACGCTTGGACGGCTCGAGCTGGAAAGCTCTCGGCGGTGCCGTGAGCGAGGCGGCGCTCGGGGACGAGCCTTCCGTGAACGCATTCGCCGTGTTCGACGACGGATCGAGCGCGGGCCCCGAGCTCTACATCGGCGGCAACTTCCAGGCGACGGACACCCATGCATCGAGCTTCATCGCGCGCATGGGCTGCGTCGCTACGAAGGTGCCGTTCTGCTTCGGCACTCCAGAGGTTTGCCCGTGCAACAACTTCGACGTCTTCGGCAATCTCTCCGGCTGCTTGAACTCGTATCCGGCTGCGGTGCCGCGCGGCGGACGCCTCGACGGGACGGGACGAGTGAGCCTCGCGAGCGACAGCCTGATCTTGTCGGCGAGAGACATGACCGGCACGACCGCGCTCTACCTTCAAGGAACGGCGACGATCGCAGGTGGGGCGGGCACGACGCTCGGCGACGGGATTCTGTGCACGGGCGGCGTGATGCTGCGACTCAAGACGAAGTCGATTCTCGCGGGTGCTGCGAGCTATCCGAGCGGCGGCGACGTCGAGGTCTCGACCGCGGGGCTCGTCACGACGCCGGGGATGCGCGTCTATCAAGTGATGTATCGCGACCCCATCGGTTGGTGCACGCCGGGCGCGGGCGCGTTCAACTTCACGAATGCCGTGCAAGTCGGATGGGCGCCGTGACCTGATCGCGCCTTACGGCGCCTTCGGAACGCCGCGCGCGTTCGCCCACAGCGCGCGCTCCAGCATCGACTCGAGCAGCTCCACCTTCGTGTTCGCGAACTCGCGCTTCTCGACCGCCGTGTACTCCCAGCCGGTGCGCCGGCGCACGAGCCCGATCGCCGGGCTGTCGGATTCCACGTCGAAGCTCGCGCCGGCCAGCCCCGTTCGATAGCCGAATGCCTGGATCACGCGTGCCGCGTGCCTCACGAGGTCGGGATCGCTCGGTTTCCAATCGAGCGGATCGCGCAGCGCGAGCACGAGGTACCAATCGCGGAGGGCGCGCGGCTTCATGACCTCGTCGAGCGCGAGCATCCGGCGCAAGTGCCCGAGGTCCGCTTCGTGCTCCGCGTCGAGCCGCCGAGCGATGGTCTCGAGCGCGGCCGACGACTCTTGCGGTCGCGAAGGACGGAGCTTGTCCCACGCGACCTCGATCTTGCCCGCCTTCTCGCGATCGTCGGGGTAGTCGTACCGCTCCGCGGCGCGCTTCATCACACGGAGCGCCGCAGCGAGAGCGACGGAATCCGGGCAAGCGCACACCGCCTTCTCGTCGGACAGCGGCTTCCCGCACCACACGCATGCTTGGCTCGCATGGGTGCTCGACGCGGCGTCCTTCGCTGCTCTGCGCCACGTCTCGAGGGCGGCGCTTTCGAGCGATCGCCAGGGCACGATCGCGAGCGCCGGCTCCGGATCTCCCGCGGCCCACGCGGCGCGCGACCAGAACGCCGCGCGCGAATGTCCATTGAGCGCCTCGTCGTACCCGGCGAGCTCTGCGCGATGCCGCCACAAGTCGATTCCCGCCGAGCACGCGAGCGCGCGCCGGACGACGTTCTCGATCGCTTCGACGAGCGTCGCCTGCGGATCGACGACGATCTCCTTCTTCGATTCGTCGTCCCCGAACTTGTACGTGTCGGGCGCCTCGCTCCTGTCGACGCGCTCGTCGAACTCGCCGAGCTTGTCCGGCGCCGGAGCGAACACGTGCAGCACGGCGTGCACGTCCGCGGCGGCGCCGCGCCAGCGGATGCGCCACGTCTGTCCGCCTGATTTCGAGCCGTACTCGTGCGTCACCGCGCTCGTCGGCGCGGCCTTCGCTTCGTCGATCACGAGCACGAAGCGCGGCGGCGCGGTCTTCGCCGACTTCGACGGCAAGCTGTCGAGCGGAACGATCTCGACGCGCACGCCCACGTCCGCGAGCGACGCGGCGAGCTCGTCGGCCTTCGCCCTCGCGGCCGCGGGCTTGATCACGAGCCCGAGGCGCGGCGCTTCGCGCAAGGTCGCGGGAACCTCCGCGCACGGAGCGCGCATCGAGAGCGACGTCGCGGACGCCGCGAAGAGCACGGCGAGCGCAAACCAGCGTGGAGGGGGAAGC
>CAZQHA010000256.1:0-6931 GCA_964592795.1 uncultured Planctomycetaceae bacterium
CGGCGCGTGCGTCGCTCCCGCGGGCGACGTCGACGGCGACGGATACGGCGACGTCATCGTCGGCTCGTACCTCTTCGCGCTCGGACAAGCGGACGAGGGCGTCGCCGCGGTCTACATGGGCTCGCCCACGGGCCTGAAGAACCCGTTCGCGTGGGCCACGCAGAGCAACCAGATCAGCGCCTTCTACGGCTGGTCGGTCGCGTCGGCCGGAGACGTCAACGGCGACGGATACGGCGACGTCATCGTCGGTGCGTACTCGTTCGACAACGGGCAGGCGGACGAAGGCCGCGCGTACGTCTATCACGGCGCGAAGACGGGCCTCTCCTTGACCCCCGCGTGGACAATGGAGAGCGACCAAGCCGGCGCGCTCTTCGGCTTCTGCGTCTCGAGCGCGGGCGACGTCAACGGCGACGGCTTCAGCGACGTCTACGTCGGCGCGCCGCAGTACGACAACGGCGAAGCGAACGAAGGCCGCGCGATGCTCTTCCTCGGCTCGGCGAGCGGGCTCGGCACGAGCGCGGCGTGGACCGCCGAGAGCAACCAAAGCGGCGCCGCGTTCGGAGCGTCGATCGCGCCGGCGGGCGACGTCGACGGCGACGGCCACACCGACGTGATCGTCGGCGCCGACGCGTACGACAACGGCGAGCTCAACGAAGGCCGCGCGTTCCTCTACTTCGGATCGAGCTCGGGTCCGGCGGCGAGTCCGGCGTGGACGGCCGAGAGCAACCAGCTCAACGCCGCGTTCGGCCACACGGTCGCGCCCGCGGGCGACGTCAACGGCGACGGCTACGCGGACGTCATCGTGGGCGCGAACACGTACTCGAGCGGACGCACGAGCGAGGGACGCGCGTTCGTGTACCTAGGCAACGAGGGGCGCGGCGGATGGACGATCGCGCCGCGCCAGCGACAGGCGAGCGATGCGTCGCCGGTCCACCCGCTGGCGCACTCGCAGAACAGGAACGCGTTCCGTCTCGCGCTCGACTTCGACCGGGAGCTCACCGGCTTCGAATGGGCGAGCGGCGCCGCGCCTTCGGCTCGGCTGCAGTGGCAGCTCGCGGTGCTCCACGACACGCTCGACGGCAATCCGATGGGCCTCGGCGCGGCGAACGCGATCACCGGCTCGCCGATCGCGATCAACGAGCTCGTGCCCTTCCACTCGCCGCCGAAGGCCACGCTTCCGATCGGCGTCGCGCACTTCTCGCCCACGGGCGGGTACCACTGGCGCGCGCGGCTGCGTACGAACAATCCCGTGTTCCCGGTCACCCCGTGGGTCACGGTTCCGTGGAACAGCCTGAGCGAGACGAAGCTCTTCGTCGGACGTTACGCGGCCGCGCCGAGCGCGCGCTGAACCTTCGCACCGCGCGGCACGTCTACGATGGTCGCGCGATGAAAGCCCCCCTAGCCATGTCGTGCGGAGCACTTCTCGCCTTCGTCGCGAGCGCGTTCGCGGGTCAGGACGCGACGCCGCCCTCGGCGCGAACCCACGTCGCGCGCGTCCTGGCGCGGCAGGAGTACCACTTCGCTCCCGTGCGCGGCGTCGAGGGCGCGTGGTCGGCGCCGAGCCGGGTGCACGGTTTTCGAAGCCGAGTTTCCGCCGACGGCGTGCGCGTCACGCCGCGAGCGACGCCGGTGCGCGGCGACGCGTCCGAGTGGACGCTCACGCTCACGACCGCGGCGTTCGGCCGCGGCGACCTTTCGATGGCGTTGTCGCGCGCGTACGTGTGCACGAACGACGAGCGCGCGGAGCTCGACCACGGACCGCTCGTCGAGTGGCTCGTCAACGACGCGCGCGGGCTGGAGCAGGGTTGGACGATCGCGCGGCCTCCGGCCGGCGAGGGAGTGCTCTTCGTCGCCCTCGCGATCGGCGGAGATCTCTGCGCGCGCATCGATGACGCGCGGCGCACGGCGACTTTCGCCGACGCTCGCGGCGAGGACCGACTGCGGTACGGCGGTCTCGCCGCTTTCGACGCCACCGGTCGCGAGCTCGACGCGAGATTCGAAGCGGATCCCGCCGGCCTGCGCATCGCCGTCGACGACCGCGGAGCGGCGTATCCCGTCACGATCGATCCGCTGCTGACCGGACCGGCCTGGACCGCGGCGCCGGATCAGGACGGCGCGCTGTTCGGTCTCTCCGTCGCGCCCGCGGGCGACGTGAACGGCGATGGGTTCAGCGACGTGATCGTCGGCGCGCCGTCGTTCGACGGCGGCGAGCTCGACGAGGGTCGCGCGTTCGTGTTCCACGGCTCCGCCAGCGGCCTGTCGGCGAGCGCGGACTGGACCGCCGAGAGCGATCAAGCCGCGGCGCAGTTCGCGTGCTCCGTCGCGACCGCCGGCGACGTCGACGGCGACGGCTTCAGCGACGTGATCGTCGGCGCGAAGTCGTTCGAGAGCGGCGCGAACACGGACGAGGGCGGAGCGTTCGTGTTCCTCGGTTCCGCGTCGGGCTTGAGCACGAGCCCGGCGTGGATCTCGGAATCGGATCAGGACGACGCGTGGTTCGGCGCCGCGGTGGCCACCGCCGGCGACGTCGACGGCGACGGCTTCAGCGACGTGATCGTCGGAGCCCCCTCGTACGACAACGGAGAGTCCGACGAGGGTCGCGCGTTCGTGTACTTGGGTTCGGCCAGCGGGCTCGCGATCGCGGCGGCGTGGACCGCGGAGAGCGATCAAGCGAGCTCGGCCTTCAGCGGCTCCGTCGCGACCGCCGGCGACGTCAACGGCGACGGCTTCCACGACGTCATCGTCGGCGCGCACCGTTACACGGGCCTGGAGGTCGAGGACGGCCGCGCGTTCGTGTACCTGGGGTCGGCGACGGGGCTCGCGGCGAGCCCCGCGTGGACCGCGGAGAGCGGACAGAGCCTCGCGTCGTTCGCCGCGAGCGTGTCGACCGCCGGCGACGTCGACAACGACGGCTTCGCGGACGTCATCGTCGGCGC
The DNA here is from genome assembly GCA_964592795.1 of uncultured Planctomycetaceae bacterium. Lineage (GTDB taxonomy): Bacteria > Planctomycetota > UBA1135 > UBA1135 > JANLUN01. Next base: position 2,937 of record CAZQHA010000256.1, read on the forward strand.
GCCCGCGTTCGACGACGGCGAGATCGACGAAGGCTGCGCGTTCGTCTACCACGGATCGGCGAGCGGGCTGTCGGCGACGCCGGATTGGACCGCTCAGATCGATCAAGCGCTCGCCGCATTCGCTTCATCGGTCGCGACCGCCGGCGACGTCAGCGGGGACGGGTTCAGCGACGTGATCATCGGCGCGCCGGCGTACGACGGCGGCGAATCGGACGAAGGCGAGGTGCTCGTCTACCTGGGCAGCCGCGTCGGGCTCGTCGCGACACCGGTCTGGACGCTCGAGAGCGATCAGGCGCTCGCGCGCCTGGGGGCTTGCGTGGCGCTCGCCGGCGACGTCGACGGCGACGGCTACGGAGACGTGATCGCCGGCGCGTCCGAGTTCGACGACGTCGAGGTCGACGAAGGCCGCGCGTCCGTTCATTTCGGCTCGAGCCGCGGCCTCGACGATCTCCCGGAATGGAGCGCGGAGAGCGACGTGGCGGGCGCGTTCCTCGGATACTCGGTCGCCAACGCCGGGGACGTGAACGGCGACGGGTTCACCGACGTCGTCGTGGGCGCGTACCAGCTGACGAACGGGCACGTGGGCGAGGGCCGCGCGTACGTATTCCATGGATCGGCGACCGGGCTCTCGCTGACGGCCAACTGGACCGTGGAGAGCAATCAGCCCAACGCGCAGTTCGGCTCGTCGGTTTCCTCGGCCGGCGACGTCAACGGCGATGGCTACAGCGACATCGTCATCGGCTCGGTCGGCTACGACAACGGGCAGACGAACGAGGGCCGCGTCTTCCTCTACTTGGGCTCGAGCTCGGGGCTGGGGATCCTCCCCGCGTGGACCGCGGAGAGCGATCAAGCCTTCGCGCAGTTCGGCTTCTCCGTCGCGTCCGCGGGAGACGTCAACGGCGACGGGCTCGGCGACGTGATCGTCGGCTCGTACCTCTTCGACGACGGCGAATCCGACGAAGGGCGCGTGCTCGTCTACCACGGCTCCGCGACCGGCCTGTCGAGCACGCCGGCGTGGACGGCGGCGGTCGATCAAGTGGACGCATGGTTCGGCTACTCGGTCGCGAGCGCGGGCGACGTCAACCGCGACGAGTACGGCGACGTGATCATCGGATCGATCGCGTACGACAACGGCGAGGCGAACGAAGGCCGCGCGTTCGTGTACTTGGGCTCCAGCTCGGGACTCTCCGGCACGGCGGCGTGGACGGCGGAATCGGATCAGACGAACGCCCAGTTCGGATACTCCGTCTCAACGGCCGGCGACGTCAACGGCGACGGCTACAGCGACGTGATCGTCGGCGCGAACCAATTCGACGACGGGCAGAGCGACGAAGGCCGCGCGTTCGTGTTCCTCGGCTCCGCGTCCGGGTTGTCCGCCATGCCGGATTGGACGGCCGAGAGCGACCAGGCGAGCGCGCAGTTCGGTCGCTCGGTGCGCACCGCCGGTGACGTCGACAACGACGGCTACGCCGAGGTGATCGTCGGCGCCGCGCTGTACGACCAGGGCGAGACCGACGAGGGCCGCGCGTTCGTCTACGCCGGTTCCGCGAGCGGGCTCGCCGCGACTCCCAGCTGGACGGACGAAAGCGATCAGACCGAAGGCTTCTTCGGTTGGTCGGTGTCGACCGCGGGAGACGTGAACGGCGACGGGTTCGGCGACATCATCGTCGGCGCCTGGGGCTGGAGCTCGGGACAGACGAAGGAAGGGCAGGCGCGCTGCTACCTCGGCAACGACGGCACGAACGGTTGGACGCTCGCGGTGCAGCAGCGCAACGCCGGCAACACCGCGCCGATCGACCTCTTGGGCGGTTGGAACGCGAAGAACCAGATACGCCTGCAGCTGCGCTTCCCGCACACGCTCGCCGGCTTCGATTGGGCGAGCGGCGTCGCGCCGACGGTCCGCCTGCAATGGGAGATCGAGCTCCTGCGCGATCCGCTCGACGGCGGCGCGATCGAGTCCGGCGTCCCGCTGCCTTACACGGGGCTGCCGCTGCTGCTCAACGAGCCGGTGCTGCTGGTCTCGAAGACGGAGAGCCTGCTGCCCGCTCCGACGTTCGGCATCGTCCATCCCCTCGCCGTGGGCGCGTTCCACTGGCGAGCGCGCGCGCGAACCAACAATCCGCTGCTCCCGGTGACGCCTTGGGTCACGTTGCCGTGGAACAACGACACCGAGTCGAAGCTGCGCGTCGGTCGGCAGTCCGACGTGCTCGAAGCGCGCTGATCCGCGCGGCGGGGACCGGAAAAAAAGTCCGCCTCTCGGGCCGCGAGCTCGGCGCGCTCACGCGGGAATTCCGTTCCCAACGTCAACTCTCCGCGCGCAAGAGGTCGATCCAAGGAGTCCCGTAGCTCGCGTTCCTCACGCGTGCGCTACGCAGTTCCATCGATCTCCCGTTGGATCCCGCACCCACACGCCCGCGCTCGCTCGCGTCGCGTCGCAGCCTCACTCCTCCATGGGCCGCGGCGGCCGCGCTCATCGTGTGCACGTTCGTCGGCGCGCTCGCGTCGAGCGTCCACGCGCGCGGCGACGCGCTGAGCGGTCCGCCGCCCGAGGAGTACAAGGTCAAGGCGGCGTTCCTCTACAACTTCGCGCGGTACGTGCGCTGGCCGGTCGACGCGTTCATCGACGGAGACGCACCGGTCATCGTCGCCGTCTACGGCGAGGATCCGTTCGGCACGGCGCTCGTGGACGCGCTCGCGGGGAAGCAGATCGGCGAACGCCGCTTCGTCATCGAACGCATCCCGAGCCTGGACAAGCTGCGACCGGTGCACCTCCTGTTCGTCCCGGAGCGGTCGGAGCGCGACATCGCGGCGATCGTGGAGCACTACGCCGGCACGCCGACGCTGATCGTCGGCGACACGATGAAGACGGTCGAGTCGGGCGGCTCGATCGGGTTCTACATGGAGTCGAAGAAGGTCCGCTTCGCCATCAACACGGGCGCGGTCAAGCGCGGCAACCTCGAGGTCAGCTCGCAGCTCCTCAAGTTGGCGCGCATCGTCGGCGAGAAAGGGAGCTCGTCGTGAAGTCGCTCTTCGAACGCACGCCGCTGCGACGCAAGCTGACGTGGAGCATGCTCCTGACGAGCGGCGCGGGCCTCCTGCTCGCCGCGGCGCTGCTCGTCGCCTACGACCACGCCCAGCAGAAGCGCGCGATCGCGCGGGACCTGCGATTGAAGGCCGAGATGCTCGGCGCGTCCCTACGCTCGTCGCTCGAATTCGACGACGAGCAATTCGCCGCGCAAGCCATCACCGTGCTCGAGACTCGGCCGCACGTCCTCTCCGCGCGCGTCTTCGACGCGCAGGGGGAGATCTTCGCGACGTGGGTGCGCAAGGGAGCCACCGGCATCGAGGTCCCGCTGCGTCCGAGCGTCGTCGAGGAGATCGTCGACGACGACCGCGTGCGCATCTTCGTGCCCGTGGACGGCGAGAACGCGCTCCTGGGCACGATCTACATGGAGCGCGATCTCGACGATCTCGCCGAGCGCGTGCGCGACTACGTCGAGATGCTCGTCCTGGTGCTGGGCGCCAGCCTCGCTGCGACGTGGGCGCTCGCGATCTTCCTACGCCGGCTGATCGCGCGCCCGGTGATCGAGCTCTCGCGCGCCGCACGGGCGATCTCCGGCGGCGGCGACTACTCCGTGCGCGTGCAGCGGTCGACCGACGACGAGATCGGCGAGCTCGTCAGCTCGTTCAACGGCATGCTCGAGCAGATCCAGCACCGCGACGCCGAGCTGGCGCTCCACCGGGACCACCTCGAGGAGCAAGTCGCCGTGCGCACGAGCGAGCTGTCCTTGCTCAACACGCAGCTCTTGACGTCGATGGCCGAGGCGCGCGCCGCGACCGAGGCCAAGTCGCAGTTCCTCGCGAACATGAGCCACGAGATCCGCACGCCGATGAACGGCGTCCTGGGCATGACGGGCCTCCTGCTCGACATGCCGCTCGAGCCCGAGCAGCGCGACCTCGCGGAGACGGTGCGCAACTCGGCCGAGAGCTTGCTC
>CAZQHA010000257.1:0-6904 GCA_964592795.1 uncultured Planctomycetaceae bacterium
TTGGAGACGGACGTCGGACGCGGTTTCCAGTTCGACAACGTGGCGCCCGGCAGCTACCAGGTGATCGCTCAGTCGTCCGATGCTTGGTTCGCGACGCGCTCGCGCGTGCATGTCGTCGGCGATCGCGAGACCCCCTTGGATGAACTCGAGCTCCTCCGGGGAGGATGGCTGCGGATCGAGCATTCGAGCAGCGATCCCGTGCGCGTCGAGCTCCGCCAGGAGGACGTGGTTCTCGTCGCAGACGAGCTTCGCGAACGATCGCAGCGACTCTCGGTTCCCGCCGGTCGCATCCGAGTGCGATGGGCCGTCGGCGCTCGGCCCTCCCGCGACGAGCTCGTCGAGTGCGCGCCCGGCCAGGAGACATCGCTTGCGCTCGCCGAATAGCGAGCGCGGACCCCTTCGCCCTTCGCGAAGGAGCCCGCACGAACCAGGCGTCCGGACTTCAGGGGTGCGAGAGCGGCGTGGCGGGCAGGACGATCAGCCGTCCGCACGGATTGGGTCGCAGCGCGATGCCTTTGAGCACGCCGTTCGGTTGCAATCCGACGAGAGGAATCGAGGCTCCCGGCAAGCCGGTAGTGCGATTGATCGGGATGAGGTTCTGACCGTTCTGACTGACTGCGATCAAACGGTTCGCATCGAGAACCTCGATATCGACGGGATTGGTCGCCACGTCGTACGTCGCCGAACCGGAACCGGGGACGAGCGTGGTCGGCGACACGGTCCCGTGGTACAGGCGCCAAGCCGTGCCTCCCGGCTGGAGGACATCAACCCCCCAGAACTCGCCCCACCCGAAGCCCATGCTGTCGATGTCGAACGTCGGCGCGATCGTCGCACCCACTTGGACGATCGTTCCTTGCCAGTTGGCCGCGATCGTGCCGAAGCTCCCGGCGTAGTTGTTGTTGGGGTTCGATTGCGAATACGCGAGGTGGAGAGCCGTCCCGTTCGATGCGATCCCGCCCAGCGCCCCGACGGAATACCCTCCGCCGTTCAGCGCGCCTCCTTGGAGCGCGTACCCCACGTAATGTCCCCGGTCGACGATCTGGTAGATCTTGCTTCCGACGGGTGAAGTCCACGTCTGCGCGTACAACGCGCCTTGGTGCCATGCGAGATCGCAGTTCTCCAGGTCGGCCTGCAGCGGCCCCAGATACGTGACCAGACCGTTCGTGACGTCGACCGCGCACAAGATGTCGTTGGTCGTGTCGATCGAGAAGTACGTCTGGGCATCGGCCACGGTGGGCAGAAGGAGCAAACCGACGGCGGCGAAGCGGATGTGTTGCAACATGGGAATTCGTCCTTTCGGCGCCAAGGGGTGTGAAGGACTGCGAGCTTGGCGTCGCTCACGGGTTGCGTTTCGCCCGCACTCGCGGGACAGGAAGTCGTCGAATTCGCGTGAGGCGCGGGGGCCGGTTCGGCGGCCGCTGCCGTGCCGCGGGATCCTCCGTGAACGCACGGAACGAAGATTGTGCGCGGCGCGCGTTCCCCGCTCCTTCGGTCCGGACGCGAGGGCGCTCGCGATCGCGTGGGCCTCCCGCGCAGGAGGTGTGCCATTCCGCTCGCACTCTCGACACGCGTTCTCGCCGCCGCGGCTTCGATCGCCGCGGTGGTCGTTCCCAATCCAGAGGACAAGGCGTCCGTCGGTGGCGTCGTCCCCGACTTCGCGTTCGGAGACTTCCTCGCCGGAAGCGACGGCCGCCAGAAGCTCTCCGAGTTCCGCGGGCAACCGGTGTTCATCGTCAACTGGACCGACACCGACTTCGGGCGCGGCGCGGCCGTTCGCACGCACAAGTTCGCGAAGGATCTCATCCCCGACGGGCTCGTCGTGATCCTGCGCGACACGCACAACAAGAACGCCGACGAGATCCTGGTCTCGGCGATGCGGCGCTATCCCGGCAGCCTGGCGCGTTTCGCGCGCAACATGAAGCTCCCGATCGAGTATCAGGACAACGGACCGCCCCCCGACATCGCGTTGATCGACGTCGAAGGCCGGCTCGTCATCGCCGGCAGCTACACGGTCGACATGGGCCCGGCGGAGAAGCGGATCGCGGCCGAGCTCAAGCGGCGTCAGACAGGTTGGGGTACGCACGACGCGGTGCGCGACGTGCGCGCGATCTGCTACGGCAAGGGGCGAATCGGAGAAGCGCTCGTGCGCTGCGAGAAGGCGCTCGCCGCCGAGCCCGAGAATGCCGAGCTCAAGCAAGTCGAGTCGGAGCTGCGCGCGCAATTCGAAGCGGACGCGCAACGCGTCCGGTACGCGCTGGACCGCGGCGAGTGCGCGCTGGCGCGCTCACGGGCATCCGCGCTCGCCGACGCCGCCGTGGGTTCGGCGGACTGGCAGGCCGTCGCGGAGTCGCTGCTCGCCGAGTTCGAGAAGCCCGACGTGCAGAAGGAGCTCGCGCTCGACGCCGAGCTCGCGGCGGCGCTCAAGCCGCTGCAGAAGAAGGAACCGACCGCGAAGGACGTCGAGAAGCTCGAGCGCGTCGCGAAGGACGCCGGCGACACGCGCGTCGGGCGGCGCGCGAAGGAGCTCGCGCGCATCGCGGCGCTCTCCGCCGCGCGCTGACGCGAGTCAGCGCTGTCCGCCGGAGCCGCCCGTGCCCGCCGGCGCCGGCGCGCGCCCCATCATCGACACCACCTCGAACACGAATGGCGCGGTGATCACCTGGCCCTTGTGCTGGAACTGCGCCCAGGCCTTGTACACGCCGTTCGCGGGGAACTGCGCCGAGAACACGACGTCCGGTCCGCCGCGGCGATTGGGGTTCGCGAGCGCGCTCGCCGTCTCCAGCGGATGGCTGTGCACGAACTGCTTCTTGTCGCCGCTGATCACGATGATGTGACCCAGCGCTCCGAGGAACGGCTCGAGATCGGTGACGGGTTGGCCGGCTCGCGACACGCTCACCTTCAGGTTCTGCGAGCGCAGCGACGTCAGCGGCATCGGCGTCGTGAGCTTCACCGTGTAGCCGTCGACGTCGACTCTGTGATCGGTGCCCGGCTTCAGCGGCACGCTCGCCGCCGCGTCGCCGGCCACGTCGAGCTCGACGGGGACGACCTGCATGCCGGCGCGCTTCGGCGTGAAGTCGTGGTAGAGGACGTACTTCCCGCCGCGCGGGAACGCGAACGTCAGCGTGTAGCGTCCGTCGGCTTGGAGCTCGGGGTGCTCGTGCGCGAACCACGAGAGATCGTCGGACACCATCAAGAGGTGCACGAGCTTCTCGTGCACGACGTCGAGATCGTCGGCGCGCTTCCCGTCGGGCGCGAGGATGTCGAACGTCAGCGGCGTCGCGACGCCGGCTTGGAGCTTGCCCTCGGGCGCGAGCTTCGCGTCGGGCGTCACGTTGACGCGGTAGTTCCGGCCGCTGAAGAGCTTGAGGCGCATCAAGCACACCGGGCAGTTGCCCGGCACCGCGTACTGCTTCCCGAGCTCGCAGCGCATCGGGCACACGTAGATCTGGGTGGAGTCGTCGGGCGCGAACGAAGCGGTGAGCACCTCGCTCGGCTGATAGCGCCCGGCACGGTCGCGCACTTGGATCTTGAGCTGGTAGCTCTTCTTCGCCGCATCCGCGGCGATGCACCACACCGGGTGCGTGTCGAACGGCGGATGACCGATGTGGAACGTCTCGCCGGCGCGCATCGTCGCGGTCCCCGTGTCGTTGAGCACGGTGAAACCTTCGTCGGCCCCGATCAGCACGAACTCGATGTCGGACTCGGGCTCCATCGGCAGGAGCTCGTCGCCGGGCTTCGCGACGAACATCGAGAAGAGTCCCGGCATCGCGTCGGCGTAACCAGGGATGCCGTCGAGCCGCGACGCGGGCAGCGGGTAGGGCTTCTCGGCTTCGTACTGCACGCCGAGCTTGCCCGCCGCATTCCGCCCGACCTTGAACTCGGGGTGCGCTTGCGCGACGGCGAGGGACGGGATCGCGACGAGGAGCGCGCAGCGCGCGGTCGCACGGAGGATTCGTTGCAGCATGGAACGCTCGGGCCCGCGCGTCGGTCGGACGCGCGCTCTCGGGCGCATTCTACGCGGCCGGGCGTGCTTCAGCCCGCTTCAACCGAGGGGCTCGCAGACCGCGCTGGCCCAGCCGATCGCCTCGACCTCGGCGGAGTTGAGCGCCGCGCGGTCGACGTTTCGGACCTCGCGGACGAGGCTCGAGAGCCGCGCGTCGTCCCCGAGCTCCAAGGCTTCGGCCACGGCGAGCAGCCGGCCGAGATCGCCCTTGCGCGTCACGAGCGCTTGATCGATCGCGTCCTCGAGGTTCAGCGACCGCGAGATCTCGTCGAACGGCACGCCGAGCAGCGTGTCGAGCAGCGACAGGATGCCGGTCATGAACGCGCGCTCCTGGTAGTCCTCGTCGTCCGGACGCTCGAGCTTCGCGATCAGCTCGAGCAGCTTGCCGCGCGTCGCGGCGAGGTGCATCAGCGGCCGTCCGGCGTGGCCGTTGCCGTGCAGCGAGCTGTACACGAGCAGCTGCACGAAGCGTTGGATCTGCCGCCGGCCGAGCAGCATGATGCAGTGGCGCAGCGAGCCGATGCGGTGCGGCAGTCCGACGACCACCGAGTTCACCATCCGCAGCAGGTTGTACGCGAGGTGCGGCTCGCGCTTGATGCCGTCGGACAGGACGTGCGTGTCGGCGTCGCTCGACACCAGCGTCAGGAGCCGCAGCAAGTTGAGCGTCGACGGCGGCACGCGCTTGCCCGAGAGGATCTGCGGCCGTGCGAAGTAGTAGCCCTGGAACAGGTCGCAACCCAGCCCGAGGCTCTTCTCGAACTGCGCGCGGTCCTCGACCTTCTCGGCCAGGATGTCGACGTCGTGGCGCGCGAGATGGCTGACGACGTTCGGTAGCGCCGCGGGCTCGATCGCGAGCACGTCGAGCTTGACGACGTCGAGCATCGCGAGCAGCTGCGGATGGATGCGCTCGACGTGCGTGACGTCGTCGAGCGCGAGCCCGAAGCCCATCTTCTTGAGCTCCGCGCAGCGGCGCACGATCTCGTCGTCGACTTGGACGCTCTCCAAGATCTCGAGCACGACCTGATCCTTCGGCAGGAGCTCGGTCATGTCGCTCAGGATGTCCTCCGCCGTGAGGTTGATGAACCCCTTGTGCCGGCCGAGCACGCGCTGCAGGCCGAGCTCGGAGAACGCGTTGAGGATGACCGCCGAAGTCGACGGTGCGTCCGCGCCGTCGGCGGTGTGTCCGCCTTCGAGGCTGCGGAAGAGCAGCTCGAATCCGTACAAGTCCTCGGTGCGGTCGAGAATCGGCTGACGACCGAGGAGGATCTCCTGTGGGTCCAGTGGCATCAGCGAGCGTTATCGGACGATACGCTTCTTCGAGGCGAGTTCCAGCGCCACGGAACGCAGCGTTTCCGCGGGAACGTGGTGGAGCTGATGCGCGAGCGTGTATCCGAGGTCCACGAACGCGGTCGTATGCGGGTCATTACGGACGCGGTGGTCGAGCACGACGAGCAGATCCTCGAGCAGGCGCGCATAGCCCGACGCGTGCGACGTCACGCCGCTGGGTCCGTCTTCGACCGAGTCCAGGATCTGCGCCAGCGGGACGCGCGGGTCGGGGGAATCGCACAGGGCCACGAGCTGCGCGCGGTACTCGAGCGCCTCGCTCACCGACGCGGGCGAGAAGCCGCAGTCCAGGAGGAATCCGAGCACCGCGACGAGGTTCTTCGAGAGCGGCAGGAAGCGCGTCCGATCGCACAAGTGCCCTTCCTCGTGCGTCGCGGTCACCTGCAGGAGCTCGTCGAGAGCGATCGTGCCGAGCTTTCCGGAGCTTCCGCGATCCCGGAGGACGGCGAGACGGACGCGGTGGCCTTCGCGCAGGAGCGCGCCCGTGCGCAATCGCTCGCGCCGCGCGGAGGACGAATCGTCGCGCGCGACTGGGAACCCGCGGTCGGCGAGCACCTCGTAGACGCGCCGCGACGCCAAGGGGCCCGTGAAGTAGCGCCCCAGCTCGTCCCACATCGCCGCTTCGACGCGCACCGCGCCGATGTCGACCCAGTAGCCTTCGTGGAGCGCCGCCGCGGTGATGTGCGCGCCGCGGCGCGCGGCGCGGCTCAAGAGGTCCGAGCTCTCGCACCAGACGACCGTGCCGGACCACGGCACGCCGAGGTGCTCGCCGGAACGCTGCTCGACGAGGAGGCGCGTGAGGATCGTGCCGTCGGGACCGCCGCCGCCGGCGAGCTCTCCGAAGAGCGCGAATCGACCGAGACGGTCCATCTCCGCGGCGAGCCCGGGGACGTGCTCGCCTTCGCGGCCCAGACCCTGGCTCTCGTCCGTGCGCGAGAACACCGGTCCGGGGTGCGCGATCTCCGCGACCGGTCCGTACTGGATGCGCACGGAGCTCGCGAGATCCGACGACACGCGCTTCGCGTCGGTGTCGCCGCCGAGGAACACGTTCGCGCGCGCGAAGAGCGGCCCGGTCGCGGCGAGGAGGTCGTCGAGATCCGAGAGCTTCTTCCCGCTGCTCTGTCCCTCCTCGCGCGCCATCGGCTCGCCGGAACGCAAGAGCCGCGCGAGGTCGATCGAGTCCGAGAGGAGCGGCGTCGTCATCCCGCGCTCGAGGTCCATCCGCAGCGCGAGCCGCCCGAGCCCCTCGATCAGCTCCTGGCCGGCGAGCGCGCGTGACTCGAGCTTCAGCGCGCGGTCGAGATCGATCGGCGCCAAGGCGACCGCGACCGACCGCGCTTCGCGGAACCAACCCGCGGCGACGAGCGCGTCGGCGAGATCGGAGAGCGAGTCGATCTGCGCGGACGTGTCCCCGGGGCGCAGGGCTCGCGCGGCTTCGACGACCACACGCCGCCCGCGGACCTCACTCCGCTTAATCTCTACGGCAAGAGTAAGAACGACTTCGATATCTGGGCTCTCGCGGAGGTCGTGGCCGGCAGGCCCGCGCCGCCGAAGTGG
>CAZQHA010000258.1:0-6831 GCA_964592795.1 uncultured Planctomycetaceae bacterium
TCCTCGACTTCTCGAAGATCGAAGCCGGCAAGCTCGAGCTCGAGACCCTCGACTTCGACTTGTGGCCGCTCGTCGAGGAGAGCGTCGAGATCCTGGCGCCCAAGGCGCAGGCCAAGGGGCTCGAGCTCGCGTGCATCATCCACGCGAACGCGCCGCGCCTCATGCGCGGCGATCCCGGCCGGCTGCGGCAGGTGCTCCTCAACCTGCTCTCCAACGCCGTGAAGTTCACGAGCACGGGCGAGGTCGTCGTCGAGGTGCAGGTCGAAGCCGAGACGGCGGATGCGGCGACCGTGATGTTCCGCGTGCGCGACACGGGCGTCGGGATCCCCGAGGACCGCCGCGAGCGCCTCTTCCAATCGTTCTCGCAGGTCGACGCGTCGACGACTCGCAAGTACGGCGGCACGGGGCTGGGACTGGCGATCTCGAAGCAGCTCGTCGAGGCGATGCGGGGCCGCATCGGCCTCGACAGCGTGGTCGGACAGGGCTCGACGTTCTGGTTCGCGCTCCCGCTCGCGAAGCAGCCGTCGACCCAGAAGCCGCTGCCGTCGCTGCCGCGCCGGCTGCCGCAGCTCCACGTGCTCGTCGTCGACGACAACTCGACGAACCGCAAGCTCCTGCGGCAGATGCTCGCGCAATGGCAGCTCTCGTGCGAAGAGTGCGCTCGCAGCCAGGACGCGGTCGCGATGATGAAGATCGCCGCGCGCGCAGGACGGCCGTTCGACCTGGCGATCCTCGACTACCACATGCCCGTGCTCGACGGCGAGGCGCTGGCGCATCTCATCAAGGCGGATCCGGAAGTGAGCTCGGTCCCGCTCGTGATGCTCACTTCGGTCGCGGGCATGGGCGAAGGCACGCGGATGCGCGCCGCGGGCTTCGCGGGCTACCTGACGAAGCCCGTGCGCCAATCGCATCTCTTCGACTGCATCGGCGCCGTCACGGGCACCGCGCAGTCGAGGGACGTGCTCCCGCAGACCGCGATGATCACGCGCGACACGCTGCAGCAGATGCGCGACCGCGAGAACGCGCGCATCCTCGTCGCCGAGGACAACGTCGTGAACCAGCGCGTCGCGCTGGGCATCCTGCGCAAGTTCGGATACCGAGGCGAGATCGCGTCCGACGGCCGGGAGGCGGTCGCGGCGCTCGAGCGCACGCACTTCGACCTCGTGCTGATGGACTGCCAGATGCCGGAGATGGACGGCTTCGAGGCGACGAGCAGGATCCGCGCGCTCGAGCGGGAGCGCGGCGGGCGCATGCCGATCATCGCGATGACGGCGAACGCGATGGAAGGCGACCGCGAGCGGTGCCTGGCGGCCGGGATGGACGACTACGTGTCGAAGCCCGTCAACGCCGAGGCGCTCGTCTCGACGATCGAGAAGTGGATCAAGTCGTCCACGACGCTCCCGGAGCGCTCGCAACCGTCGAGGAGCTGAGCGCGACTCGGCCGCCTACGGCGTCTGTCCGCGCACCGCGCGCGCGATGCCCGAGATGATCAGGAGCGCGATGAAGACCCAGAACAGGATCTGCGCGACTCCCGAGGCGGCGCCCGCGATTCCTGTGAACCCCAGGATCGCCGCGATCACGGCGATGATGAAGAACGTCAACGTCCAGCCCAACATGAGCGATTCCTCCGCGTCATAACGTGTCGTGCTCCGCGAGCGCCGGCTCCGTCGGAGGAGCGGGCGTCTCGGCCGCGCTCGGCGCTCGCGCCTCCTCGCGCCCCGTGCTCGCGATCACCACAGCGATCGTCGTGCCAAGGAGAACGGCCGCGCCGAGCAGCTCGCCGACCCAGCGTTCGTCGCCCACGAGCCGCGTGATCCCGTCGATCACGCCGTGCACGAGCGCGATCGCCGAGACGATGGTCACGGTGACGAAGAAGATCGTACCGAGGGTGTGCAGCAGCGCGCGGCGCGAGTACTTGCGGACCGTCGACGCGGCCTTCGAAGCCAGTCGCTTCGACGCCCGCAGCGAGCGTACGATCGATTCGAGGAGCTCAGATCGCGGCGCGCGGTCGTCGTTCAGGCGCCCTGCATCCGACACGCCGGCTTCGCTCAGCATCTCGAGGATCTCGAGGCGAAACTTCGAGTCGTGCATGGCGCCCTCGCTTCACGTCATTCCCACCGGCGCCTGGACCACATCGCGCCGATCAGCGCGCCCGCCGCGGCCGCGTACAGGACGGACTTCAACGGGTGCTCTTCGACGTAGCTCGCGATCCGGTCGCCCGCGACCACGGCGCGCTGCTTGCCTTGTTGGATGCCGGCGAGCGCCGCGCGTTTCGCGTCCGCGACCATCTCCTTCGCGGCCTCCTTCCCCAGGTGCCGGAGCTCCCGCAAGTCTTCGCGCACGATCTGCGCCTGCTTCTTGTACTCCTCTTGTGCTTGTGTTCGCCGCGACACGTCCCGGTCGTGCGATTCGTATCCCATCGCGTCGGTCATGATCGGTCTCCTTTCCGTCAGACTCCCTGTGAGTCGCGACGCGTGAGTTTCAAGTCGCGCGCGCGCACTCGGCGCGTCCCCATTCCGGAGTTCCAGGTACGCGTTCGTGCAGTCTCGCGTGCGCGCATGAACAACTTGCAAGTCGCGGAATCCGCCGAAGCGGCGCGTCGCGGCCCGCGTTGTTCACGCTCTTCCACAACGATTTGTCGAGAACTCGGCGGCACGTGGGTTGCGAAATCGCGGACTACTCAGTTCCACCGGCAGCACCGGTCCGTACGGACTGGCGATCCCTCCCAGGAGGCAAAGATGTCCCTCAAGCAAACGTTCCACGTGCTGGTCTCCGTGCTCGCGCTGTCGACGCCGCTCTGGGCGCAGCCGCCGCCGAGCGGGGCGACGCCGTCGCGGCTCCCGCTCGATCAGATGCTCAAGCTCGACGTGCTGCTCGAGCCGAGCCACGACGCGAAGCAAGACGCCGCGGAGAAAGGCGAGCGTCCCACCCCGGGCAAGGGCGCCGTGAAGAACTTCGTCCTCTCGACGCGCAGCGGGCAGGTGACGTGGACGGCGGTCTCCGTCGGCGGGTTGATCGGCGTCGGCGATCGCGTCGTGCTCGTCCCCGCGTCGTCGCTCGAGTTCAAGGTCGAGGACGGCACGCCGCGCTACCGGCTGAAGATGACCGAAGCGCAGCTCAAGGCGCTGCCGCACTTCGATTTCGACAAGGCCGAGAAGGACGGCCTCGACGAGGCGATCGAGCGCGCGAAGCTGGGCTCCGGCGCCCCGGTGAGCGCGTCGGCGCGCACGGAAGAGAAGTCCGGTACGGGCCCGGGCAACGTGACGGAGCCGCCGCGCTTCCTCCTCGCGACGCGTCTCCTCGACTCGCCGGTTCACGCGATGGACGTCGAGTTCGGCGACATCGAGAACGCGACGCTCAACGTGAAGAAGAACACGATCGACTACTTGATCGTGTCGCACGGCGGCGCGCTCGGCGTCGGCGACAAGACGTACGTCGTGCCGTACGTCGCCTGTGCGTGGACGCGCGTCGACGACGAGCCGGCGCTCAAGATCGCGAAGACCGCCGGGGCCCTCGAGACGGCGCCCGAGTACAAGAGGTCGGAGGGCGCGTTCCTCACGAAGGAGCACCTCGAAGCGTCGAACCGATTCTTCGGGCTCCCGATCGAGTCGCTCGTCGACTAGGGCGCACGCGGAGCTCGGCCGCTCGTCGGAGCGATTCCGCCGGGGGGCCGTCGTACTGGGAGCACGGCGAGGTGGACGGCGCGCCGCCGGAGGAGATCGATCGGCGCGTCCATCGCCGGTCGAGCTTAGCGCGAGACTCGCGTATCCAGGCCCGGTTCGAGAGGTAGAGCCCGGCCGTTCGCCGGGAAGATAGGATCATTCCCACTCGTCTCGCTCGCGCGAGTCCCCGCGCGCGCGTCTCGACCCGAGTTCTCCCATGCTCGACACCACCGCCCCTCCCATGCGTGAGGAGCTCCGTCCGACCCAGGACTTCATCCGCGCCGTGCGCGAACGCGTCGGCACCGTCGTCGTCGGCCAGGACGTCGTCGTCGAGCGGCTCTTGATCGCGCTCTTCACCGGCGGCCACTTGATGCTCCAAGGCGTGCCGGGCCTCGCGAAGACGTTGCTCGTCTCGGCGCTCTCGAAGTCGATCGATCTCGAGTTCGCCCGCATCCAGTTCACGATCGACCTCCTGCCGTCGGACATCCTGGGCTCGGAGGTGCTCGACCAGCGCGTCAACGAGTTCCGCGTCCGCAAGGGGCCGATCTTCACGAACCTCTTGCTCGCGGACGAGATCAACCGCGCCGCGCCCAAGGTGCAGGGCGCGCTCCTCGAGGCGATGCAGGAGCGCAAGGTCACGATCGGCAACGAGACGTTCCGATTGCCCGCGCCCTTCCTCGTGATCGCGACGCAGAACCCGGTCGAGCAGACGGGGACGTTCGAGCTGCCCGAGGCGCAGCTCGACCGCTTCATGCTCGTGCACCGCCTGCACTACCCGACACCCGACGAGGAGCGCGAGATCCTGGTGCGCAACGCCGAGCTCACCGTGAAGCGGCAGGACGGCGGCGCGATCGTGCAGACGGAGTTCGACGTCCTGCGCGAGGAGCCCGTCGGATCGACCGAAGCGCTCGTCGCCGCGATGGAGGCCGTGCACCGCGTGCACGTCAGCGAGACGTTCATCGAGCACGTCGTCGACCTCGTCGACCGCTCGCGCCGGCATCCGGCGGTCGAGCTCGGTTGCAGCCCGCGCGCGGGGATCGCGCTCGTCAAGGCGTCGCGCGCGCGCGCGCTCATGCACGGACGCCACTACGCGGTGCCCGAGGACCTCTTCGCCCTCGCGGAGGACGTGATGCTCCACCGCATGCGGCTCAAGTACGAGGCGCTCGCGGAGGGACAGACCGGGCAGCGCGTGCTGCACGATCTCCTGCGCTCGCTCGGCCGGTCGGATGCCGGATCGCCCACCTCCAACGGCCACGTCTGAGCCCGCGGGCGAGCGCGATGGAAGACCGTATCGACGATCTCGACACGCTGGACTCGCGCCAGTTCGTGATCGCGCTGCGGCGGCTCGCCGACAGCCTGAGCTACGGCATCGACAAGTCGGCGTACGTCGGCTCGGGCATCGAGTACGTGCAGTCGCGCCCGTACCAATCGGGCGACTCGATCCGCGCGATCGATTGGCGCGTGACCGCGCGGACCGGACGCTACCACGTCAAGGAGTACGAGACGCCGAAGAGCATGCCGTGCCACTTGCTCCTCGACACGTCCGCGTCGATGACCGTGTCGTCGGCGCGCAGGAGCAAGTACCACACGGCGCTCTACATCGCGGGCGGCCTCGCGCTCGCGTGCCTCGACCGCGTGAGCCCGGTGGGCGTCGTCGCCGTAGGCGAGCGCGCGCTGCGCATCCAGCCGAGCTTGTCGCGCGATCGCGTGCTGCAGTGGCTGCACGAGCTGCGCAGGTTCCGCTACGACGAGACGACGCTCCTCTCCACGCGCATCGGCGAGCTGTCCCCGCGCCTCGCGTCGCGCGCGCTCGTGATCGTGCTCAGCGACCTGCACGAGGAAGGTGCGCTGGCCGCGCTCAAGCGCTTGGCGCAGGTCCACGAGTGCGTGGTGCTCCAGATCGAGGACCCGTCCGAGAGCGGCCTGCGCGGCAGCGGCTTCTTCCGCGCGAGCGAGGCCGAGACCGGACGCGAGTTCGTGACGCACGGACGTGGTCGATGGCTCGATCTCGAGCGACCCGCGCGTGAGCTCAAGCGCGCCGGCATCGATCACCTGCGCATCCGCACGGACCGGCCGTTCGCGCCGGCGTTGCGGCAGCTCTTCCGTTCGCGAGGTTGGGTCGGGAGGGGCGCGCGGTGATCGCGCTGCTCCTGTGCGTCGCGGCGATCTTCGACGCGCGGACCTCGACGGTCGGCATGCCGGCGCGGATCGAAGAGCTCGTGCTGCCCGGCTCCGAGCTCGAGGTCGCGACGGGAGACGCGGCGAGCCCGATCGTCCTGCGCATCACCTCGGCGTCGCCGCACGGCGACGCGTTTCGCTACGACCTCGAGTTCACGGGACTGGATCCGGGCGAGTACGACCTGCGCGCGTACTTGCGGCGCAGGGACGGCTCCCCCGTCGAAGCGGACGCGCTGCCCGCGATTCCGGTGACGGTGCGCACGGTCCTGCCGCCGGGGCAGGTCGAGCCGCACGCGCCGGCGGCCGGCGACGTGGATTCGTTCGGCGGGTACCGCGCGCTCACGATCGCCGCCGCGGTCGTGTGGACCCTGGGGCTCCTCGCGATCCTCTTCGTGGGGCGCAGGCGCAAGTCCGCGCCGATCGGCGAGAGCCGCCGTCCGGAGACGCTCGCCGAGCGACTCGAGCCGCTCGTCGAGCGCGCGCTCAAGGGCGAGCTCTCGCGCGCGGAGCGCGCACGGCTCGAGCTCGGCCTCGTCGCGTACTGGCGCCGGAAACTCGCGCTCGAGGATCGCAAGCCCGACGAGGTGCTCGCGCTCTTGCGCGAGCACGGGGACGCGGGGCCGCTGCTGCGGAGCCTCGAGGAGTGGCTGCACGCGCCCGCGCCTTCCGGCGCGATCGATCTCCATGCGTTGCTCGCGCCGTACCGGCACTTGCCGGCGGACGCTCTGCCCGAGGTGTGACGCGGCATGGAGACGATCGAGCTCTTCCGTCACAAGGCCGTGCTGATGGCGCTCGTCGTGCCTGCGGCGCTGCTCCTTTGGACGTGGAACCGCACCGGGCGCGGCGTCGTCGTGCCGTTCGACCACTCCGGCGTGCGCTCCGGCGCGTGGACGCGCTTCTTCCTGCGCTGCTTCGAGTCGATTCCGGCGATCGTGCTCGCGGTCGTCGTGCTGATCCTCGCGGGTCCGCAGCGCTGGGACGAGCCGCGCTC
>CAZQHA010000259.1:0-6823 GCA_964592795.1 uncultured Planctomycetaceae bacterium
CCGGGTGAAAACGACCAGTGGTACGAGTACTGGCGCAAGGAGCGCGGCTCCTGGTACTCCGACTACGGCATCGATCCGGCGAAGCTGCGCCTTCGAGAGCACGCGAAGGACGAGCTCGCGCACTACTCCACCGGCTGCACGGACGTCGAGTACGAGTACCCGTTCGGCTGGGGCGAGCTCGAGGGCATCGCGTGCCGCACCGACTTCGACTTGAGGCGGCATTCGGAAGCATCGGGCAAGGACCTGCGCTACTTCGACCCCGAGACGAAGGAGCGCTACTTCCCGTGGGTGATCGAGCCCGCGGCCGGCGTCGATCGCACGGCGCTGACGTTCTTGATCGACGCGTACGACGAGGAAGAGGTCGAAGGCGAAAGGCGCGTCGTCCTGCACTTCCACCCCGAGATCGCGCCGATCACGGTGGGGGTCTTCCCGCTCGTGAAGAAGGAAGGCATGCCCGAGAAGGCGGTCGAGATCGAGCTCGAGCTGCGTCGCGCGAAGCTGTCGACGTACTACGACGAGAGCGCCGCGATCGGCCGCCGCTACCGCCGCCAGGAGTAGGTCGGCTCGCCGTTCTGCGTGACGATCGCCGGCGACACGATTAAGGACGACGTCGTCACGGTGCGCCACCGCGACTCGATGACGCAGGACAAGGTGAAGGTGCGCGAGCTGCGATCGTTCATCGGCGAAGCGATGCGCAACTGGAAGCGGCCGGCTCGCGCGCGCGTCGAGGCATGACATGTCCGCGGCGAAGCCCCGCATCTTCCTCGGCTCGTCCGGCAAGCAGAAGAAGCTCTTGGCGGCGCTGACGCGCGGTCTCGAGGAGATCGCGCACGTCGAGCCCTGGACGAGCGTCTTCAATCCCGGGACCACGACGCTCGGGCGACTCGTCGAGCTGTCGCACGAGGTCGACTTCGCCGCGTTCGTGTTCGCGAGCGACGACTGGACGTCGGGCGCCCCGCAAGCGGAAGCCGGCCAAGCGTCGCCGCGCGACAACGTCGTGTTCGAGGCGGGACTTTTCGGCGGCGTCCTCGGCATGCACCGGACGTTCATCCTCCACGCGAACGGCGCGAAGCTCCCGAGCGATCTCCTCGGCCTGACGTGCGTGCGCTACGCCGGCGACACGATGACGCCGGCCGAGATGAAGGCCATCAACCAGAAGCTGCGCAAGGCGATCGAGGCCGAAGGACGCCTCGCGCAGATCGAAGGCTTGTGGTGGCAGTACTCGCTGACGGCGCGCAGCGAGCTCGAGCCGTCCGCGGTGAGCCTCTTGCGCGTCTCGCGCGATCGCGACGGCGCGCTCGAGATCAACGGCCGCGCGTGGCAAGTCGACGGGAGCCTGTCGTCGAGGTACACGAGCCTGGCCGCGAAGGAGCGCAGGAACCCCTCCGGCGTCTTCTACTGCTGGAAGGGAGAGCGACCGCTCGATCCGAGCACGCCGCAGCTCGAGGGGACGGGCGAGATCCTGCTCGAGTCCGCGGAGCGCGCGGGCGGTTACTGGATCACTCGCTGCGATGCTCCCAACGTGAACCTGCGGACGGTCGGCGTCTATCTGCGCGCCGATCCCGAGGACCTCGAAGTCCTCGACGGAACCGACACCAAGAAGCGCGCGAAGCTGATCGCCGACCGGCTGAAGCAGTGGAAGTCGATCAAGAGCGCGTGATCGTTATCCTGTAGGGTGCCCGCGAGGTTCAATCGTACCGCGCTCGAGAACTGACTCATGCTCATCCCGCTCCTCCTGACCGCTTTCGCTTCCGTCCCTGTGGTCGCCAACGACGAGCCCGACAAGGTCCTGCTCGCGGATGGCAAATCGATCGCCTGCCGCGTCCTTTACGAGGACGGCGACAAGGTCGTGTACCGGGAGGCGAAGAAGAACAAGGAGGTCCCGCGCTCGCAGGTGCAGTCGATCGATTCAGTCGAGCGGCGCTTGAAGGCCTTCTTCGAGCAATTCGACGCGACCGATCCGAGCGACGCGTCCCAGCAGGCGACGCTCGCGCAGTGGGCGGAGGAGCACAACCTCCCGCACGAGGCGCGCGCGACGTGGATCCGCGTCCTCGTGCTCGATCCGCAGACGGAAGCGGCGTGGACGAAGCTCGGCGGCGTCAAGCAGAACGACGTCTGGAAGCTCAAGGTCAAGGGCAAGAGCTACACGCTCGACGAGCTGCGCAAGCGCAAGAGCGAGTGGAAGACCGCGCTCGAGCTGCCGACCTCGCATTTCTTGATCCGCAGCGACGGCGATCCCGCGCGCGTCCTGGACGCGGCGATCGACGTCGAGCGCGCGTACCTCGCGTTCTACGAGCTCTTCGGACCGGTGCTGAAGCTGTACGTCTTCGACGAGGTGCCCGAGCTCAACCTCGTCACCGATCCGGCCGACTTCCCCAATCCGCCCGCGCCGGGCATGACCGTGTGGTACGAGCGCCTCGGCAACAAGCTGTTCGCGAACATCACCGAGAACCCCGACCGCGTCGCGATCGCGACGGAGCTCTGCGAGGTGCTCGTCTTCAACTCGTTCCGCCGCACGCTGAACAAGCAAGTGTCGGAGATCGAGCCCTGGCTGCGCTCGGGCCTCGCACTGACGTTCGGCGCGGGCTTCCGGCCGGATCCCGGGCGCGCGAAGTTCGATCTCAAGTCGCCGAACACGACCCTGTTCCAGACCGTCGCGAACGACGCGAAGCCGATCGAGCTCAAGAAGCTGCTCGGCACCGGCCGCGGCGGCTTCGACGGCGGTCCGGACCAGGCGAAGAACTACGCGGCGGCCTACACGCTCGTCCACTTCCTGGCGTTCGCGGACGACGGCAAGCACCGCACGGCGTTCGCCGAATATGCGCGCGATGCGGCGCTCGGCAAGGGCGGGCCGTCGAACTTCTTCGGCACGTTGAAGGTGAAGGAGAAGGACCTCGAGGCCGAGTGGCGCGCGTACGTCGCGAAGATCGCGGGGACCTAGCCACCCGCGTCCGTGCTCGGTCTGATCGGCGTCGCCGTCCTCGTGTTCGCGTCGACGAACGTGGACGACCTGTTCCTCCTCGCCGCGTTCTTCGCGGACCGGCGCTTGTCGGCGCGCTCGGTCGTGCTCGGCCAGTTCCTCGGCATCGGAGCGCTCGTCGCGGTGAGCGCCGTCGCGGCCTGGCTGTCGCTCGCGGTTCCGGAAGGGTATCCGGCGCTCCTCGGCGTGATTCCGCTGGCGCTCGGGTTGAAGGAGCTGTGGGCGCTCCGGCGCGCGTCCGATGCGGACGACGACGAAGGCGACTTCGGGGACGCGGTCGCGACGAGCGCTCGCGCGCAGGTGCTCGCCGTCGGTGCCGTGACCGTGGCGAACGGAGGCGACAACTTGGGCACCTACATCCCGCTCTTCGCCCGCGACACGCGCCTCGTGCCGGTGTACGCGGTCGTCTTCGCCGCGATGACGGCGTTGTGGTGCTTCGCGGGCCACCGGCTCGTGCGGAGCCGCGCGGCCGGCGCGCACCTTCGAAAGCACGGGCGCGTGATGCTGCCCTTCGTGCTGATCGCGCTCGGCGTGTGGATCCTGTCGGGGACCCGCGTGCTGCTGCGCTAGCGCGCGCTCAAGGCGTGCCGCGCGCGGGCAGGCCGGCGCGGATCCGCTGCGCGAAGTCCGGCGCGCCCAGCGCCGCTTTCGCGGCCTCGGTCACGTCGCACTTCTTGCGCAGCTCTTCGAACGGAAGCTCGCGAGTCAGGCGACCGCGCTCGTAGAACATCTCGTCCAGCCCGCCGTTGAAGAGGATCCGCGAGTCCCACGGCACCGTGCCGCCGGCCGCGACCGCGTTCATCCGGATCGACGTCGTGCAGTTCGAGGTCGCGGCGTTGTACCAAGTCGGCTCGCGCGCGAGCCGGTTGATCTCGTGCGCGTACGCGAGCAGCAGCTCCTCCGCGCGCGCGGCGTCGACGTTCATGCGGTAGAGCCGAACGCGCTCGCCGCGGTGCTCGACGCGCACGCCGATCAGGTCGCGCTCGTCGGCCACCGTGTAGATCAGCTCGAACTGGCGAAACAGACCGCGCACGGCCGAATAGCCCTCCGACCGCTCCTTGCGCGTCTCGATCGAGATCGCGAGGTGCTTCCCGCCCTTGAACTCCCACGACGTGATCGTGTGGCAGATGCCCTTCGCGCCCCAGTCGCACATGAAGACGTCGAAACCGGCGAGCTCGCGCAGGTCGTAGGTGCGTTCCTCCCAAGCGGGCACGCCCGTCGTCTCGCCCGTCCAATGGAAGTTGCGCACGTTCGTGAACGTGATCCGATCGCCGTCGATCTTCGCCTCGGCGACGCGCGCGACGTCGTCCTGCCAGTCGCGATCGTTGCGGGGCTCGATCGAGAGCCACCAGACGAGGACGGCGGCGAAGAGCACGCACCACGCCGCTCGCGCCGCTTTCCGGCGCTGCGGGAGGAGCCACAGGATTCCGCTCGCCGCGACGAAGAGCGCCGCGAGCCACGCCCCCGGCCCGTCGATCGAGAGCGCCAGCGCCGCCCAGCCGCACGCGACGACCACGGCGACGCCCAGGAGTGCGCGCGAGGCGAGGCGCAGGAGCGCGAGCGAGCGCCGTTTCCCGCTGCGAGCTCCGGTCACGGAACGCTGCCCACCGACTCGATGTGCTCGCGCAGGATGCGGCGCACCTCGCGGATCGCAGCCGAGCTCTGTTGCGAGGAGTGGCCGCCGTGGACGCACACCTCGCTGTCCGCGCCCTCGATGTGCGCGCTCTCGTACTTCACGAGCCCGTCGCTCGCGCCCTGCGGGCGCGTCGGGTCGGCGTCGCCGATCGCGATGATCGAGTGTGTGTGCACCGACGGCGCGATCGGCACCGAGCAGACGACCCGCACGAATGGGCTCGACGTCTTCATCCCGGTGATGCTCGTCGGGACGGAGTCCTTGAGCAGCCGCCGGAACCGCTCGTCCTTGTTGAGCGCCTTGCTCAGCGACACGACCTCGCTCGGCACGCCGATCAATCGGTTGACGAGGCTCGAGAGCCAGTGATCGGCGACGTAGCTCCCCTTGTGCGGCGTCGAGAGGAACACGACGCGGTCGACGAACGGCAGGGGATCGAAGTCGAACACCGACTTCAGGAGGGCCTCGTTGTCCGGCGACAGACCCGAGTCCGCGAGCGACGTGCCCGTCAGCTTCTCCCACCACGAGACATCGCCGTCGACGACCTGGAGGCGGCTCAGGATGCCGCCTTGGCTGTGGCCGACGAGCACCATGCTCTGCAGCGCGCGGTCGTTCCCGTGCGGATCGAGCTCCTTCACGCGCTCCGTCAGCGCTTTGCGCAGGTTCGCGGCCGAGAGCAGGATCGGGTACCCCGTCGAGTACTGGTAGAACCAGAACTGGCAGCGCGTGCGCAGCACCGGATCGGACGAGAGGAGGTTGAACATCTCGGCCCAGTTGCCGGGATTGGACGCGGTGCCGTGCACGAAGACGACCGGGATGCGGCCGGGCTCGTACGGCCGCACCATCGCGAGCACGTTGTTCCGCTCCTCGCGCGTGCCGTCGAAGAAACCTGTCAGGCTCTTGCTCCACATCGTCGATTCGTGGAGCCCCAAGCCCAGCGCCGCGCTGAAGTCGGCTTCGAGGGGAACGCGGTGCTCGCCGACGGTGACGTCTTGCGCGTCGTACGCGGAGCGCAGCTCGATCGTCGCGGGAACTCCGAGCGAGAGATCGCGTACGGCGCCCGAGAGCCGCAGGAACGCGTTGCCCGGCATGTACACGTGGCGGGCACGGCGCCCGCTCGTGTCAGCCGCCTTCGTCTTGGCGATGAACGGGACGCCCAGGCCCGAGTCGCGCACGCGCATCGACAGTCCCCAGACTTCGTACTCGTCGGCGGGGATCAGCTGCGCGCGCTGCGCCACGATCGGACCGGTCGTCCGCATCGTCACGTCGAGGTAGCCGAGGGGGAGCTTCCAGCGTCCTTCGGCGATCTCGAGCTGCGAGCGATCTTCGGACATCAAGGCTTCGCGCAGCCCGCGGTTGTAGATCTCGCACGCCCAACGGAACGTCCGGTCGTACGGATTCGGCGGATCGCTCCACTGGTCGTCGAGCAGGTAGCCGTACGCGTACACCGCCGCGGCGAGGTAGTGCTCGCGGCTCCGCGTCCGGCGCGCGGTCCAGTACGAGAGCTCGGCCAGCGCGTACACGAAGGGGCGCATCGTGTCCGCGGCCGCGCGCTCGTGCAGCCGCTCGAGGGTCGCCGCCGGATCGTCCTCGAACTCTTCCGACAGCCCGAAGTAGTGGAGTGCGAGACGAGCGTTCGCGCTCGGCGCGTCCCCGGTGAGCGCGTTCGCCTCGAGCTGTTGCGCGACGGCGTCGCTGCCGACGCGGCGGACGCCGACCAGCGGACGCGTGAAGTACTGGCAGCTCGGCGCGATGGCGGCGCAGGCCGCCAGGATCAGGGACGCTCTCGCCACGCCCGGATGATGACGCAGCGGACCTGGCGTTGTCATCAGCGAGCCGCGCTAGTACCCCGCCGCCTGCCCGTCCTTGCGCGACTCCGACGCGCCGAAGTACGTCTTCGTCTTCGCGTCGTACCGGATGGCCTGGTACCCGCCGAAGTCGCCGACGTTGACGCCGATCACGTGGCCTTTCTTGACGAGCTCGCGCATCACCTCGGGCGAGTAGCCGCTCTCGAGCGACACCTTGCCGCCGTCGGTCATGCGCTCGCCCGTAGGCTCGGACGAGCCGTCGTGCAGGATGCGCGGCGCGTCGCCGGCTTCCTGCGTGTTCATCCCGAAGTCGATCATGTTGACGAGGATCTGCACGTGGCCTTGCGGCTGCGTCGCGCCGCCCATCACGCCGAACGACAGGAACGGCTCGCCGTCCTTCGTCAC